>CAXTUV010000188.1:0-241 GCA_964247445.1 uncultured Acidobacteriaceae bacterium
CCTCCCGACGGCACCATCTGCCAACCCTTGGCTTGTAGGTCCTTGTTAATCTCGTCCTTAATTCGGCTGATGTATAGGGGGTTGTCTGTCTTCACCTGACCCCAGGAATAGGTATGGTAGTTAGCGAAGTTCGCGCTGTGGTCGTAATCCGTGCGGACATCCGCAAGCGCTGAGGTGCTAAACAGAACCAGAGCCGCCCCGCCAGTGATTGAGTAAAGACGCCGCATCTCTCCCTCCGTGC
>CAXTUV010000188.1:269-6444 GCA_964247445.1 uncultured Acidobacteriaceae bacterium
ATTGCATACACTGCCGAAAGAGTTAGCCGGCCTGCTTCTTACTCGTCCTGAGCGATCGCGTAATATCCTTTGCGCGTTTGCACTTTCAACCCGTCGCCCTTGCACTGAATGTTGACGGTGCGGAATTTGCCATCGAAATCCGTGTTCAGGGGCACATAGCTGGCTACATACTGCGTCCGCAGCTCATCCTCGATCTGCTGAAATGCCGCTTCGAGCTTTTTCCCGTTGTTGCCCACATCGATCACGCGGCCGCCGGTCTCCGCCGTCATCCTGCGCATATCGGAATCGCCCGAGTAGCCGAGCGAAAATCCGCCGTAGAAGCCGCGGTCGGCGATCAGGATCACATAAAGAATCGCATTTGCTTTCTGCGCTGCTTCAATCGCGTCCTGGATGCGATACTTCGAGCCCTGGTCCCCGCCGTCGGTCAGCAGGATCATCGCTTTACGCCCGGTTTCCGACCGCAGTTTGTCGCCGGAGGCTAGATACACCGCGTCATACAGCAGCGTGCCCTTAGGCGCACCCGCGGTCGGTACCGTACCTTGGCCCACGCCGACCCCGCCCGCCGAGCCGTTGCCGCCCGCCGTGTTGATCTCCGCCTTGTTCATGGCGCGGCTCAGCCGTCCCGCGTCGTTGGTGTAGTCCTCCAGTAGGTTCACATCCACATCAAACGAGATCAGGAACGCCTCGTCCTTTTGCCGCAGCACCCGGTGCAGAAACGCCGAGCCGGACTGCTGCTCAAGCGGCAGTACATTCTGTTGCGAGCCCGACGTGTCGAGCAGGATGCCGAGCGTCAACGGCTGGTCGGCCCGCGCCTCAAACGTCTTGACCTTCTGGAGCTTTTTGTCCTCATACACCTCGCAGTCATCCTTGGTCAGGTTGGGGATCAGCGCTCCGCGTTTGTCGTGCACCGTGAAGAACAGCGAGACGAGGTTTGAGTTGACGCGCAGGGTCGTCACCGGCGCGCCCTGCTGATCTTCCTCCTGGGCGGGCGCGGTGCTGACCGGCGGCGCGTCCGGCGAGGGTGCCGATTGGGCGTGGAGCATGGGAGGCAAAAAGGAAGCGAGCAGAAGCAGGGAAGCACGACGCATGGTGCGAGGTTAGACGCGTTTTTCGGGGGAAAGCTGCGCCCCTACGCGCGCAGCAACTTCATATACCGCGCATCGACCGCAAGCGCTTGCTCCCAAGCGAGGTCGGGGTAGCTTTCCTGCTCGACAAAGATGTGCTCGATCGCATGCGGCTTCACGGCCTCGAACACAGCTTTGTAATCCGAAGTACCCCGTCCCAGCTCCGCGGCCGGCGGCGGGTCCGCGATGGTGCTTTTGCCCGGCGCACTCGCGAAGTCCTTCACGTGCAGCATCTTGATGCGGTTCGCGTAGGTGCGCAGGTAGTGCTCCGGGGAGCCGCCGCCGACCTCGACCCATCCGCAATCGAGCTCCAGGGCGACAAGCTCCGGGTCGGTCTGCTTGGCCAGCATGTCGAACGGAACCGTCCCGTTCTGCGGGCGAAACTCCATGGTGTGGTTGTGGTAGCCGAACTGAAAGCCCTGATCCTTGACCACCCGGCCCCAGGTATTGAACTGCTGCGCATTCCAATTCCACACGTCCAGCGTGAACGCGTCCAGTTGGCTGTGGTGCGGCAGGCTCGCGGCTTTGCTGCCCGGCGGGAAGCCCGGGAACGAACAGATGATGTAGCGCGCCGTCCCTAGCTGCTTGTGGAAGTCCAAAATCTCCAGCAGGTGATCTTGGATTGTCGAAGCCGAGTAATGCGCGGAGACGCACCGGAGCTTCACCCCATCGAGCGCCGCCCGCACCTGCGCCGGGGGCATGTTGAAGAACCCCGCCGCTTCCACTTCGCGGTAGCCCAGCCCCGCCACCGTCTTCAGCGTTCCGGGATAGTCTTTCGCCAACTGCTCGCGCACGGAGTAAAGCTGTAGCCCGAGCGGCAGCCCCAGCGGGTTGGCGAAGGCGGGCGTTGCGGCTCCAACAGCGGCGAGCGAGGCTTGAGCAAGAAAGTCGCGGCGGTTCATGCCAGCACCATGCCACGCTCGGTACGCGCGTGTCTACCTTGCGGGTTCTCCCGGGCCAAAGCTCTGGTAGCCTAACGAGTGCGCGCGGCGTCGAAGCAGCATGCCGGTTCCGGGCATCTATGTAGAGGCGGCCCGGGTTCGCTCTGAGGGAGAAACACTTTGAAGCACACAGCATGGTTGGGGATTCTGCTTTTGGGCGCGGTCGGCGCGGCGGCGGCGCAAAGCGGCGGCGCGATCCCAGATGCGCCCACGCCGCAGGCCGGCGCAAATTTGAAGCAGGGTGTCACGCCCGGCGCGGGCACTACCGCGGCCCCACAGCCGGCGAGCGATGCTCCGCCCTCGCCGGGCTCGTCCTCCTCCACGCCTGACGGGAGCACGGCACCTCCCGGGCCGACACCGAACCAGGCAGAGTCGATTGATGTACCGCCTCCGGGACAGGGACCTGTCGCCACCATCGTCATCCCGGTCAATGAAGTGATTGTTCCGGTAACGGTGCGGGACAAGAAAGGCCAGCCCGTTCATGCTCTCGATTCGCGGCAGTTCCGCGTCTTTGAGGATGGCGTACGCCAGCGCATCGTCTTTTGGACCAGCGATCCATTCCCGCTTTCAACTGCCTTCGTCGTCGATCAAAGCTTGCCTGCCGACACCATGACCAAGGTCAACGAAAGCCTGGCTGTCGCGCAAAGTGCATTCACTCCGGCGGACACGCTCGCCGTCTTCGGCTACAACACGTCGACAAGTGAGATCACCAGCTTCAGTGGAGCTCAAGGCGCGCGCGTACAAGTCGCGCTTAAAGAGGCAAAAGCTCCCGGGCGGGATCTGGGCGTAGCCGATACCGGCAGCCCCTTTCTAAGCGGACCGACAATCAATGGCAAGGATGTTGATCCAAATCTCCAAACTGCCCATTCCGCCGGCAGCCTTGTCACCCCCCAGATCACCAAGGAGCAGCATCCGCTCAACGACGCGATCCTGGCCGCCGCCATCGAGCTCGCCAAGCAGCCGCGCAACAGTCGCCGGCGCATTCTTTACGTCATCTCCGACGGCAAAGAGAACGGGTCCAAAGCCTCCTACAAGGAAGTCGTTCGCTTCCTGCTGACCAACAACATCAGCGTCTACGGCACACTCGTCGGCGACTCCGCCGTATGGGGCCTCGGCTACCTCGACAAGTTCCACCTGCCGCTCGTGCCCACCCAGCGCGACAATATCCTGCCCAAGTACGCGCTCGCCACCGGCGGCTCGCTTGACTCGCAGGTCTCCGAGCGCGGCATCCAAACCTCCTTCGCCAAGATCACCCAGGGTATCCGCAACCAGTACACGCTGGGCTACCTGAGCAAGTCGAGCACGCTCGCGAGCCAGTTCCACACCATCGAGGTCCGGGTCGAGGGCCTGCCGAACCTGGAAATCATCGCGCCCGACGGGTATTACCCCTCGGCGCGGGGCAACGGCAACACCACGGCATCGCGTTGAGCATTCTGGCTCTACAAAAAACCGCCACGAAGCGGCCGCCGGCAGCGTAGGCGGTTGCGCCCTTGCCCGTTAGCGCAGTCTCCCTAGGCCTCCTAGCCGCCGCAACCTGGGGCGCGGCCGACTTCGCAGGGGGGCTTGCGACCCGGCGCGCCCCTCCCGCCAAGGTCGTGCTGCTCGCCCATGGCGCAAGCCTGCTGGCGCTAGCTGCGTTCTCCTGGCGCTTCCCGGCGCACCTAGCCCCATATGCCGTTGCGGGTGCGATCTTTTCCGGCATCGCCGGCGGGGTCGCGCTTATGGTCTTCTACCGCGCGCTCGCCTTGGGGGCGATGGGCCTGTCCGCCGCGCTTGCCGGGCTGCTCACGGCGGTCCTGCCGGTGGCGCTCGCGATCCGTACCGAGGGCCTGCCCGCCCCGGCGCAGCTTTGTGGCTTTGCCGCGGCTGCTGTTTCGATCGCGCTCATCGCCTACGCTCCTGCCGCGCCCGGAGCAAGCCTTAAAGCGAGCCGCCGCGCGTTGGGCATGAGCGCCCTCGCCGGTCTCGGCTTCGGCCTCCAACTCATCTGGCTGCACAGCGCCGCCGGCAGCGGCGTTGCAAGCGCCGGAGGAAGTACTGCCGCGTTTACCCCGGTTCTGCGCGCCCTTACGCTGTCGCGCCTGGGCGGCGCAACCGTCGCGCTCGCGGCAGTGCTCTTCGTCCGGCAGCCGCCGCCTCCGCAGGCCGAGCCGGCCCGCCTGCCCCTACCTGTTGTCGCCATCCTCGCCGGCCTGCTCGATACAGCCGGCAACGGCTTTTATATGTTTTCTTCACTCGGGGGCAGGCTGGACGTCGCTGCCGTCCTTTCGTCGCTGTATCCCGGCGGTACCATCCTGCTCGCCGCCCTGCTCCTCCGTGAACGTGCGACCCGTATCCAGGCCCTCGGCATGGCCCTGGCATTAGTCGCTGTCGGCTTAATTGCTGCGTAGAAAAAAGCCGCACTCCGGAGAGCGCGGCCTCGCCTATGACTCGGTTCAGTTAGAAGTTGTAATGCGCCGCGAACTGGATCGTACGCGGTCCGTTCCTAGTCGATGTAATCTGGCCGAAGTTCGAACTATTCACGCTGTTATTAGGATTGCCGTAGCTCGCGAAGTTCGCCACATTGAAAGCATCCGCGCGGAAGCCGACCGATTGCGACTCCGTGATGTGGAAATCCTTAACCAGTGTGGAGTCGATCTGCTCGAAACCGGGCGCGCGCTCCGTGCCCACCCGCGCTGTCCCGAAGGTGTTGGCGAGCTCCGGGCCGTAGGCGCAGATGCCATTATCCGGCCCAGTGCACGGCGTTGCGGACGGGTCCGTGCCGAACCAGTTTTGTGTGCTCTGGTTCACGATGCGAAGCCGACGATACTGATTGGCACGGGCACCTTGACCATAGGATCCCGTATTGCTGTTATTGTTCGATGTAATCGTGATCGGCAGGCCGGAAAACACGATCGCCGTCGATGACAGAGTCCACCCGCCCGCGAGCAGGTCGACATAGCGGTTCACATTTCTTCCGATAGCCTGACCACGCCCGAAAGGCAGCAGGTAAGAACCGTTCGCTGACAAGTTATGGCGAACATCGAGCTCTGACGGGCCGTAATCGCCGTGAATATTGTACCCGTCCTGGATGCCGTTTACTCCCGCGGAAGCGGAAGCGCCATAATTGCCGTTCGTGTCCGTAAGCGACTTAGCCCATGTGTAGTTGACCGCGTATTCAAATCCCTTGCTGGCCCGTTGACGCACGGTAATTTGCAAGGCGTTATAGGTCGCCACACCTTCCGTATCAAAAGTTTCAATGGCGTTGGCTTGCCCCGCTAAGTTCGCAAGCGGCGACTGCAGCCCGGCGGGGATGCTGGTCAGCGGCGACGAATTTGTAAGCCCAAGAGCGTTGAGGTCCTGCGCCTGCGCCGCTGTCAGCTGGTTGCCGTTGCGGTAGTCGATCAACCGCTGCGAAAGCTCACCCACATACCCGAACTGCGCGGAGATGGAGTTGCTCAGCTGGATTTCGTTGTTGAAGTTGAACTCCTGCACAATCGAAGGCCGGTAGTTCTGGTTGAAAGCCGTAAAGCTCGCATTGCTCGTCCCGCCCGCCGCGCCAACCTGAAAACCGTTCCGCGGGTCGAAGAAGCTGCCTGGGCTGGTTGCGCTCGGAGCGGTCGAAGTCAGAGAAAACGCGGTGATGAAGGGCGCGTTCGCGGCCAAGCTGCTGCTGCCCTCAAGAAACTGCGACTGACCGTAGCCGCCGCGGAACACAATCCGCGGGTTGGCTTGGTACGCGAAACCGATGCGGGGCTGGAAGCCGTTATAGTGCGGCTGGAAACAGGCCGCATTCGAACACACAAATGATCCCGCCGGAGCGCCTGCGGGTACGCGCTTGGCATACTCAACCAAGCCCTGCTGCGGTCCGGAAAGGACGACATTCGCGATCTGGTTGTTGACCTCGGTGTACGGCGAGTAATACTCGTAGCGCACCCCAAGATTGAGGGTCAGCTTGGGTGTGATCTTCCAGTCATCCTGCACATACCCCGCGACCCGTGCCTGGCGCTCGCCGAAGAAGCCGTTCGATAAGCTGATGGCCTGGTTTTGCGACCGGCTGAGCAGAAAATCGACCGGACCGTATTGGAGCGATGCATTAGCCGGCGAGCTGCACTGGCCGTTGTAGTTATA
>CAXTUV010000189.1:0-6438 GCA_964247445.1 uncultured Acidobacteriaceae bacterium
GTCCTCACAGGCTCGGCCATCGCGGTAAAGCGTCGCGCCCGCGCAGACAATCCGGTAGTTGTGCAAGGTATGCACCACGGGAATACCGAATTGGCTGCAAGCCTCGAAGATCGACGGCGAAAAAGAAGGGAAAAAGTTGTGGACATGCACCACATCCGGTCGCGTACGTGCGATTGCCTCGGCCACCTTTGCCTTGCCACGGAGAGAATACATAGACCCCGCCGCGGCGATCACTTTGCTCCACCCATCCCGGATGTGATCGTTGTCCAGATCGAGCCGTTCCACCCCATGACCACGGCTGCGCAGAAGCTCTGCCTCGGCGGCGGCAACGTTGTCTTCGCCGCCGCTTTGCTGGTAGCGGTTGTGCGCGATCAGGATGCGCATCGTTCAGAGCTCCTCTCCGCCTAGAAGTAGCACATTCTTATGCGCGCTTCCGTCACCGCCAACCGACAAACAAGGGCATGCGGAAGCTTGAGTTCGGACTGGATGAAATATGCTGCTCCACGCCGGAGCGTACTTCGTCGATCTGCGTCGGGTATCCACAGCTCGAGCAGTACACGGATTCGGTATAGACATAGGAGGTCTGCGCGTCGGTCGAGCGGAACGCTACATCGGACGCGCTTACGCTCGCCGCAGGGTACAGCAGCCCGCCCAGGAGCTCGGTTTTACCGCCGGGTTGCGTGTCGATGACCGTGCCGCCACGCTCGGTCTTGATGCCGAGAATCCAGGCTGTTCCGCCATTGGTGATTTTGGTGCCGGCGACCTCGTCATTCAACTGCCGCGCCCACACATGCTGGCCGGGTTGGAAGTTGAGTTTCAGCGCTTCCACGTCTTCCAGGTAAAGATCACCCGCGCCCGGTTCGCTCGCATAGTCCATGCGCGCGTCCTTCACCACGACCGGCCGGCTTCCGCGATGGTCGATCTTTACGCCGTAGCCGAACTGTTCGATTACGAGCGGGTCGGGACTATCTCCGGCGACGATGAATTTGACGCCGCCGCCGTTTGTGCCTCCGCTGCTGCCGTTGATCACAGAAGAAAACCCAATGATGCGATCGACCGAGTCCGGGACGGTAACGTCGGCCTCATTATAGGAGAAGTAGGAGCCGAACTGAAAGTACACCGTATGTTTGCCGGAGTTGAGCGCGGGCTGCAAACCCGAGGTGTCGCCGTAGGAGCGTGCGGTAAAAACAGCCCAGTCCGTCAGGTCGGCGCTTGTGAATGAGGGCGTTTCCGATACCGGCAGTTTCAGGCTTCCCGCGGTCGTGGTCCCGGTCAGGGTTTGCGCTGTGCCCACCAGCTGTTCGTCCACGCTGGCGGTCGTGCTTTGCACAGCGTGCGCGCTCGTGTTCGCAACAGCTGCCGCGTAGCCGCCGGCATTGACATTTCGCAGGTAAGCGGAGGTGTCGGTTTGCACCGCCGAATTTGTGCTGCCGCCGCCATTGAGCTGCGCGTCAAGCAGAACCAGCAAGCCGCCATGATTGATAACAGCAGGCACCGTATCCGTGCTCGTAAGCCCGCGAATACTGAGCGGCTGATTCGTATTCCGGATGCCGACTACATTTTGGTTCTGGAGCGTGACTGCTTCCATGGTCACGCCGTACTCGGCATTGGCCAAGATAAATCCCGCGTCGAACCCGGTGACCTGGGTATCGCGTACCAGCAAGGGCCCTGCATACTGACGGCTCAAATCCACGCCCGCCACCCCCTGACCATCTTCGCTTGTGACCTGCACATTGTGCAGCGCGCCCGTGTTGTTGGAGATGTAGCTGAGGCCTGTCGCCCCCGGGTTTCCCGGTCCGATGGAAAAGGCTATATCCCAGATATTTTGATGAAAGGACTGATTGCCTGCCGGCGTCAGCACAAGCGGCTTCGGCGCGCTGGCGGTGCCGAAGCCGGCTGAGGACGGGGCCAGCCGAATCGTAGTTGCGCCCGCGCCCGCGCCTTGCAGGGTCACGCAGCAGCCCGTCCAGCTCAGGGTGTCATGGACTAGGTAAGTGCCTGCTGGAAAAAACAGTGCTTTCGGTTTGCCGTAGTAGTCCTGCGAGGCATTGGACCGGCCATCCGCAAGCGCGGCTTGGATGGCCGCGGTATCGTCTGTGACGCCGTCACCGACCGCGCCATAGCTCTTCACGGACGGCATAAACCCAGAAGGAAAGCTGAGCGGCGCCGCCGGGGGAGGCGGCGTGGAAGGAGAACCAGCTGAGCTGCCGCCGCTTGATCCTGTAGCCGAACTGCCGCTCGATCCATCTCCTGCCCCGCCACCGGAGCTATTGCCGGGTGCCCCCGCAGCGGCGGTTGCCGCCGTGCTGGGCGTAACTCCGCAGCCGGTAAGCAATGCCGTGTAAAGGAACCCGCAAGCGAATGCGGTGCCGCGCCGCACGGAAAATCGGAACGGAAAGCGTGATGAGGAAACCTGCGGTGAAGAAAACATGGTTGGAGTATGTATCGGCAGGGAACTCAGAAATCCTAGCTCCAGACGAAAAAACTTTGCCGTCAGCCCAAAAAGGCACTGTTCCCGAAATGAAACTCGCCGGCCTTGCGCTCCAGGAAATACGGCGAGGGCCGATTGACGAACGAGTGTGTTTCAAGCGACAAAAGAAGGGCGGGCAGCAAGCGCGCCCTCTCGAGGTGCTGTTTGCGGCTTTCTCTGCCCAGTCTGTTTTTCTTTGGTCTCCTCCTGTCGCCCGTGCTGCGCGCGCAGACTGCCCATGGCGGCTTCGCTGAGACCACGGCAAGAGCCGGGGTGGAATTTACCGGTGTCGCTTCGCACACCGCGAAGAAGTACCTGATCGAAACCATGGGTTCCGGGGTTGCCGTATTCGACTACGACAATGACGGCCGTCCCGACCTGTTTTTTGTGAACGGTGCGCCGCTTACCGACCCGACTCCGCCCGGAACCGTTCCGAGCAAAAAGGGGCCGAAGGACTGGAATCGGCTTTACCACCAAAAGCAGGACGGAACCTTCGAGGATGTTACTGAGCACGCCGGTCTTGCAGGCGTGGGTTATGGAATGGGCGTGGCTGCCGCGGACTATGACAACGATGGATTTGAAGATCTGTATGTTACAGCGCTCGGAGGCAACCGGCTCTACCATAACAACGGCAACGGCACTTTCAGCGACGTTACCGCTGCGTCCGGTACAGCCGGCAGCGGCTGGTCTACTTCCGCCGCCTGGGTAGACTTAGACAATGACGGCCTGCTCGACTTAGTGGTCCTACGCTACGTGGACTGGAGCTTTAACGATGTTTGGTGCGGCGAGCATCGTGAGGGTTACCGTGCGTACTGCCACCCTGATATCTTCCCCGCCGTGCGGCCTTTGGTTTTCCATAATGATGGCGGGGGCAAATTCTCCGACATGACCGCGAAGAGCGGCTTGAGCAAGCCCGGCAAAGGCTTGGGGCTCGCGCTCGCCGATTTTGACCACGACGGCAAAGTGGACATTGCGGTCGCGAACGACTCGATGTTGGAGTTTTTGTACCGCAATCAGGGCGGAGGACAGTTTGAGGAGGTCGGTTTGCCGGCTGAAGTGGCGGTGGACGGCGACGGGCGCACTTACGCCGGCATGGGCATCGATTTCCAAGACTATGACAATGACGGCTTCCCCGACCTTGTCATCACAGACCTGGCCAATCAGCGGTACGCTTTGTATAAGAACAACGGCGACGCGAGCTTCACTTACGATTCTTACCTATCCGGCTTCGCGCGCATGACGCTCTTGCATTCCGGCTGGGGTATCCGCTTTCTCGACTATGACAATGATGGTCGTAAGGACCTGCTCGCCGCGCAGGGGCACGACTGAGAGCCGATGCTGCTCGCCCGCAACACGGGCCACGGCTTTGAGGATGTTTCGTCTATCTCAGGCACGGTTTTTGAGAAGAACTGGGTAGGGCGCGGCCTTGCCATCGGCGACCTCGATAACGACGGTCGGCTCGATGCGGTGGTCACCGAAAACGGCGGTCCGGCGCATGTTCTGCACAACGAAACCGCGAACGGAAACCACTGGCTGACGATTACACTCGAGGGCACGCGCTCGAACCGCGACGGTATCGGCGCGGAGATCCGCCTCGTCAGTCCGCACAGCCGCCAAAACACCACAGTAACGACCGCCGGAAGCTATCTTTCCTCCAACGACAAACGGGCCCATTTCGGGCTCGGGCCCGACGCCTCGGCGACGAGCGTGGAAATCCATTGGCCGAGCGGCACGGTGCAAAAGCTGACGGATGTGAAGGCAGATCGGGAGCTGCACGTCAAAGAGCCGCAAACCGGGGCTAACTCATGACCATCGTTTGCGGCGGCGTGCCACTCCGAGCCGCGTTTCTTGTGCTG
This sequence comes from uncultured Acidobacteriaceae bacterium, assembly GCA_964247445.1. Classification (GTDB taxonomy): domain Bacteria; phylum Acidobacteriota; class Terriglobia; order Terriglobales; family Acidobacteriaceae; genus EB88. The sequence continues at coordinate 4,327 of CAXTUV010000189.1, forward strand.
ATTGGGCTACAGGTGTTCCATATCATTTTCTTCTCCTTCATGATTGGGTGCCGCTTGGAAACTCAATAATATCGAAGCCCAGCGTGCGACGGATTCGTACTCCAAACGCTTGCTGACTACTTCACTCAGCGGCTTGCCCTACTTACTTCTACTTGTCGCATCCTTAAGAACTGAGGGGCGATCCTGCCCCGTAAATCGAAGCCTGCTCGTTTGGCTATGGGTCGGCTATGGACTGCTTTTGGCAGGTGAGGGGCGGGCTTGGAGGATACCTTACTTGCTCTATGCGGAACCGGAGCGGGCAGCGCGTTATCGACGGCTATTCGGCAGAACCCACGCTTTTCTGAAGGAAAAACACGGACTTCGTCCAAACTCCCTGCACACGGTCTTGCATGCAGCTACATTTCTGCTGGTGATGTGCCTTGGCGATCTAACATGGATGGATTAGCTGCCAAGTCAGGGTTGTACCCCGGCAGCCCGCTTCAGCCTTTGCACCTCCGCGAAGGCCCGCTCCGCATCCGCCTTACGCCCCAGGCGGCCGTACACGCGGCCTAGTTGAAACCACGCGCTTTGCTCGATGAATGGTAAGGGTTTCGCCGCCAGCGAGGCTTCCAGCGTCGTGGCGGCGTCTGCATCCTGACCGAGCTGGGCCAAGCCCCAGCCCAGGTAAAACTTCGTCGGGCCGGAGCTTGCGTGCGCGGCTTCGGCCTTTTGCAGGAGCGGCACGCCATCGGACGCCTTTCCGCGCTCCACGTTGATTTTCCCTAAGTTGTACAGAGCCACGGCGCTGCTTGGATTAAGCTTCAGCTCCTGCCCATAGGCGGCGAGCGCCGCGTCAAACCGGCTCAGTTTTTGATTCTCCTCGCCGAGCGCCTCGTAAACCTCCGCGTTATTTGGTTCCTTCTTCAGCGCCGCTTCAAACTCGGCAACCGCTTTCTCCGGCTGCCCGGACGCCGACAGGCTTTCGCCCAGCGCGCGGTGCACGAGGGCCGAGTCCGGGTCGAGCGCGTATAAAGCGTGGTAGGCCTGCTCAGCGACAGCGGAGTGCGCGCGCCCTTGGTAGTACAGCAGCTGCGCGTTTTTGGGCGCGAGCGCGACGGCCCGGTCGAGCGGCGGCGCGGCCTGCTCCGGGTGGTTCGCGCCCAGCTCCACAATGCCGAGCCAGGTAAGCGCTTCCAGGCTGTCCGGCTGCGCGTCAAGCTCCTGCCGTAGGTCGGCCGCGGCCGCTTCCGCGTCGCCGCCCTGGTACTCCGCGATGCCCAGGAAAACGTGCGCTCCCGGCGTATGCGGGTCAAGCTCCAGAGCACGCTTAAGCGCGTCCTGCGCGGGCGCGATGTGCCCGACACGCAGCTCCACCAAACCCAGCCCGAGCTGGGCGGGCGCAAACTCCGGCGCGAGCTTCGCCGCTTGCCGGAAATCCTCAAGAGCCTCCGTCTGCCGACCACCGCGCAGAGCCGAGGAACCCTGGTTTAGGAGCTCTTGGACCTGCTCAGGCGGCGTACCCTGACTCCATCCGTAGAGGGAGGAAAACGCGAATATGAGGGCTGCTGTCCTGATGTGGAGCATGAAAGGCGACTCCATCATCGGTCAGAAGTGCATTCGTGGCAAGGTGAAACGCTCCGAAGTCTCGTCGCAGCGCGTACATCTTTGGTAACTCGACAGAAGTCCCTGCGATTCGGCATAATCGCGCGCAGAGAAAACCGGGCCGAATAAGGAAACGATTTCTATGGACCTGGTACCGACGCAACTTCAGGAGAGCCGTGTGCTGGACAGAAACTTAAGGGAAGTGACACAAGGGTCGCAGGGCAGTGCCGGCATCGTCTCTGCCGGGGAGAGCAGCGTACCGATCAGGGTTGCAGGGAGCCGCACGAACCGAGAGGCAAAGGTAGCGAAAGGACGGCTCGGTGCATTTGCCGCCTCCTTGCGCGAGACCAGGAGCGTCCTGCTGTGGAGCCTGCCCGCCCTAGCGGCAGCTGCTCTGATGCAGGGTACGAGCGCTCAAGCACAGTCGGCCTTCGGCAACATCGCAGGCGACATCACGGATCCGAGTGGTGCCGTTATCTCCGGGGCAGCCATCAATGCTAAAAATACGGCGACCGGGCAGGTCTTCAATAC
>CAXTUV010000190.1:0-6422 GCA_964247445.1 uncultured Acidobacteriaceae bacterium
CGCCGTCAACCCCAGAAACGTTCTCCGAATCATCGCTTCTCCTATTGCGCCTTCGCGGTGCCGGGTTCGTACCGCCAAGAGGTTTCGCCCTGCGCGCGGTCGGCAAAGCGGGTGTCGGTGTAGTCGCTGAACTCGATCTTCTTTTTCAGAACGCCGGTTTCTATCATCAGGTCGCGCACCATGTCAAAGTCCGCCTTACGCGGCGCGAGCGGAGTGTAGGTCACACGGTCCAGCGGCTTTGTCAGCGCCCATCGCAGCAGCGCCGGCTTTTGGTTGTAGTAGTAGCGGCCCACAAAGTCCGCCGCGTCCAAACGGTGCGGCTTTCCGTCATCGAGCCACAGCCCCGAGCGCGCGATGCCGTCGACCAGCGTTTGCACCACATCCGGCCGCTTCGCGATCAGGTCCTCGCGCACCACCAGAATGCACGACATGTAATCCGGCCACACATCGCGGGCTTGGAACAGCACCCGCCCGTAGCCGCCCAGCTCGGCCTGCGAGGGGAACGGCTCGCCCATGGAAAACCCGTCGATCGCGCCCGCTGCAAGCGCGCCGGCGACATCGGGCGGGGCCATCTCGACCAGGTGCACGTCGCCCGGCCGCAAACCGGCTCGGCTCATCTCGCGCAGGACCATCAGGCGTTCGTCCGAGAACCGGCTGGGGATGGCCACCGTGCGACCGCGCAAGTCGGCGACGGCGTGCACCGGGCCGTTTTTCTTCACCACCATGGCGCTGCCGTAGCGGTGGCCCAGGTACACAACCTTGATGGGAACGCCTTGCGACCGCAGCGCGATCGCGAGCGGGGCGACGATAAACGCAGCCTGCACCTTGTTCGCGATCAGGGCTTCCTTGATCTCAGGAAAGCCCTGGAACAAGCGCGGAAGAAACAGCTCGCCGCGGTCGGACACCTTCGAAATGTAGTCGGTGACCGGGCAGGTGAGCTGGCAAGTCACGGGAATGTACGCGACCGTGACTTTGCGCTTCTCAGGCGGCTGCCACGCATTGAGCGCCGCGCCCCAGTTCACGTTGAGCGCCGCGTGGAGACCGGTGATGACCACAATCCACAGCGCCAACAGCAGTCCGAACCTGCGCGTCATCGTTGAAATCCCCACCGCACGAACCTGGCCCGCTCCAGCGAGCGCACCGCTGTGTCGAGCGCGAGCCCGAGCAGCCCAATCACCAGCATCGCAGCGATCACCAGATCATACCGCTTGCCGGAGTTGCGCGAGTCGAGCACCAGGTAGCCCAGGCCCGAGTCGACCGCGACCATCTCCGCCGCGACCACCACCAGCCACGCCACGCCGAACGCGATGCGCAGGCCGACAAGGATGCGCGGCAGGGCGGCGGGCAGCACGACGCGCGCCAACATCGCCGGCGTGGACAAGCCGAAGTTGCGCGCAGCCTGCCGGTACACCGACGGAACGGAGCGCACACCGTCGACCGTGGCAACCACAACGGGGAAGAACGCGCCTAGGAAGATCAGAACGGTCGCGGCATGGTCGCCCACCCCGACGAGCAGGATCACCACGGGAATCCAAGCGATCGGTGAGATAGGGCGAAGCAGTTCGAGTACAGGAGTGACGGTAGCATGGGCGCGCGGGTACCAGCCCAGCGTGAATCCCAGCGGAACGCCGAGCAGCACGGCCCCGCCAAACCCGACGGCCACACGGCGGAGTGAGTCGGCGATGTCCGCCCAAAGTACGTGCTTGCCCGCAAGCTCGCCGAGTCCGCGTGCGACCTCCGCCGGCGCGGGAAACACGCGGGTGCCGGTCCAGCGCACAGCCGCCCACCATAGTGCAAGTGCCGCAAGCAGGACCGCGAAAGGCTGGAGGTGTTTCATACGGCGCGGCCCATCCCGACCCGGTCCAGGATTTCGTCACGGATGCGAAGATACTCCGGTGCGCTCAGATCGCGGGGGTGCGCGAGCGGCACCGGGATAACCGCCTCCACCGTCGCCGGACGCGCGCTGAGCAGCACAATGCGGTCGGCGAGCTGCACGGCCTCCTCCACATCGTGCGTCACAAAGAGGATCGTTTTGCGCTCGGACTGCCATACCCGCACGAGCTCGCGGCGCATGGTCATGCGCGTCAAGAAATCGAGCGCGCCGAAGGGTTCATCCATCAGCAGCATGCGCGGGTTCACGGCGAGAGCGCGCGCGACCTCGAGCCGCTGCTTCATGCCGCCCGAAAGCTCGTGGGGGTAGCTTTGTTCAAAGCCGGCCAAACCAACCATCGCGACGTGACGGCGGATGCGGGCAGCCCGTTCCTCGCGGGGCAGGTTGCGAAGCCCAAAGGCAATGTTGCCCTCGACGGTCAGCCAGGGAAAGATACCACGCTCCTGAAATACGAGAATGCGCGACGGGTCGGGCCCGGATACCGGCCGGCCCTCGGCCTCGATGGTTCCCTCGGACGGCGTAAGAAAGCCCGCCAAGAGGCTGAGCAGGGTGGATTTGCCGCAGCCGGATGGCCCCAGAATGCACAGGAACTCGCCTTCCCGCACGTCGAGGTCGATGCCTCGGAGCACTGCGCGGCCGCCCAAGCGGATGCCGAGCCCCACCGCGCGCAAAGCGGCGGTTGCTCCCACCACCGGGCTAACGGCTGCCATCGCTCCAAGCGAGCGCGGGCGTGCGTTCCAGGGCGCGTAGTGCTTGATCTAGGCCTAAACCGATCACCCCGATGACGGCGATGCCCGCGACCACCAGGTCGTAGCGATTGCCGGCATTGCGCGCGTCCACGATCAAGAAGCCCAGGCCGGAGTTGACCGCGATCATCTCCGCCGCGACCACCACCAGCCACGCGATGCCGAGCGTGAGCCGCAGCCCGGCAACCAGCCGCGGCAGCGCGGCGGGCAGCAGCACGCGGCGGAACAGCTCGGTCGGCGACAAACCGAGGTTGTGCCCGCTCTGGACATACACGGCAGGCACGGAACGGACCGCATCGACGGCGTTGATGAGCAGCGGGAAAAAGCTGCCCAGAAAGATCAGGAAGATGGAAGCAAGGTCGCCGACGCCGAACCAGAGGATCGCGATAGGAATCCAAGCGAGCGGCGAAATGGGGCGAAGGATCTGGATCAGCGGGTTCAGGGCGCGCTCCGCTCCGGACTGCCTGCCTAAATACATGCCTAAGGGAATGGCCGTTGCCGCAGCCAAGCCGAAACCCCAAGTCACGCGAAAAAGCGACGCGACGGTGTACCGGACGAGAAGCCCGCTGCGGGCAAGCTCGACGAGCGCTTTACCGACCGCCCAAGGCCCGGGCAAGAGCTGCCCCGGGTGCCGCGCGACCGCCCACTGCCACAGCAGAAGCAGGGCAAGGAGAAAGGCGAGCGGAGGGAGCCTAGGTATCCATGGAAATTGTCGCGCTTCCGCCATGTTTCGCCTCGGGGTTGATTTTCAATGAAAAGGCGTGAAGGTAGCAAGCAGCTCGGGCGGTGCAAGGCCGAGTCCGTACCACCTTGTTACCTGTCAAGTCCCAGGAATAAAAGCACCGCATGGCCGAGTCGCGCCATATCGGCATCAGCTAATCTACCTACGTAAGTGCCGAACTTTGAGCGAGGAACCGTGATCAGCTTGTCAACCATCAAGCGAGAGACAAGACGCAATCCGTTCTCCCCATCCGGGGCCACAAGGACACGAATCGTGGACTCGTTCTTCATGTCCGTCGTTAATAAACAGACAGTTGCTGACTCCGCAGTACTGAAATCATCACTTTGCAGAATTGCTGCGGGGCGGGGTTTGCCGGCATACTCCGGGCCGCTCGCGACCGTCCAAACTCACCTCGCTTCACTCGTCATCCGTCGGCCAGTAAGTTACAGACTTAATAAATGCCATGTCATCCTTCTCCTGCGGGCTTTCTGAAAGGATGTGTGACTGCCGGCGCGCCTCAGCGGCAAACTCCGGGGACTTCGGATCCATCGCCCACAAGTCGGGGTGCTCCTGCGGTTGGGCCGCGGGCGTTTCAGCCGGTAATACGGTTAGCTTGGGTACAGCCGCCATGGCCACCTCACGCAATTTTCGCGGAATGGTCGGGGCGGAGGGATTTGAACCCCCGGCCCTCTGCTCCCAAATCGTATCAAAGGCTTTACCGGCAAATGCCATGAAGTCTTATAAGTGTCATGTTGTGAGTCATTTACATCTAGTTTTCGGTTTAGAGGCTTGCCCAAGATTGCTGCCGTTTACGGTAGCGACTCCCAAAAATTTCACCACCATGAAGCCACCCCACACACAAACCGTCAAGGGTTCGTTCCACAACCCCTCGCCAGCGATTTCGTGGAACTGGCGCGCACCCTGACCGTGACCTCCGGCTGCTTCACCCGTGAAGCGCGCCCCGGGGTAAGGGGGAGGTAAATCCTTAGCCTCGCCCCGGGCAAGCCAACCCCGCATTGGTCACATTTTTACGTGCGCGAAATAAGCAAAAAAGTGGTGAAGCTAGGTATGCGCGAGATCGGGCTTGCCGAACTCGTACCGGACGCTCGGAACGCGAACAAAGACACCGGGCGCGGCGCGAAGATGATTGAGGAAAGCACGTCTAACTACGGTGCTGGCCGATCCATCGTAATCGATAAGAACGGCGTTGTCATCGGCGGCAATAAGACGCTCAAAGGCGCACTTGCGGCTGGCCTAAAAGGGATCATCGTGGTGCCCGAGCCACAGCTCGAAGGTCATCGTGTGTGCGGCTCGCGGACCTCGATCTAGCTTCGGAGGGGGAAGCACTCGCGTTACAGACAACCGCGCCACAGAAGCTTGGCTGAGCTGAAACACTGGTTCTGGAGCACTTGAACCGGCGAGAATCTTAGCTTGCTCTTCTCAGTTAGCATGCCCACCGGCGCATAGAAGAACCGAACTCGCCTCCATTCTGGCCAGCGGGGCTCAACAGCAGCGCGACAGCGTACTCGCCTCGCTGGGCCTCATTGCAGACAGCCTGCGCCTGCTGCCCACAGAGGAGCAACCCCAGGCGAAGTGGAGCGCCACAGGATGGGCGAAAGACCGCAAGGGCTGGCTCTTTCTCACGTCGAGCGAAGCCGAGCAGGAGGCCATGCGTCCTCTCCATTCGCTCTGGATTGACCTGCTGATCCTGCCTGCTCACCGCTCCAGAGGCGGGCAAAAGCAGGCATGGCTTGTGATTGACGAGCTCGCCAGCCTGCAACGCCTACCGCAGCTCTACATTGCGCTGACGAAAGGCCGCAAGAGCGGGAACCCGATCATCTGCGGCGACCAGGGCAAGTGCAGTTGGAGGTGATCTACGGCCATCTGGCCGAGGTGATGCTGTCTCAACCGGCCACTAAATGCATTCTCAAAACCGCCGAGCCGCATACTGCCAAGTGGGCTTCCGACCTAATCGGGCAGATCGAGGTGGAGCGACTCCGGGAAACCATCTCGACTACGCGGACGCGCGGCAAGAGCTTCACACTAGACACGCATGTCGAGCCGCTAGTAATGGCGTCCGAGATCGCCGGCCTGAGTGACCTGCACGCCTTCGTGAAGCTTGAAAATTACGTCTCGCGCTTCAGCTTTCCGCATATGAGCCTGCCTCCAAAAGCTCCCGCGTTCGTGGATAGGCCCAAACAGGAACAGGAGCCGCTCTGGCTTCAGGAACCCATAAAGGCTTCCGAGAAAGCCACCATCGCGCCGCAGGCAGAGCCGCAGAGTGCAGCGCACACCTTCTCCAACAAGAAGGCGCTGTAGGCCTCCCATGCTGACAATCTCTAAGCCGCTCGCGGCAACACAGGCCCAGACGTATCACAAGACCGAGTTCGCCTCACCCGAACAAAGCTACTGGGCGAAGGAGGCCGACGTTGGACAGTGGCAAGACCAGCTCGCCGAGGAGTTCGGCTTGAGCGGAGCCGTTACCGAAGAGCAGTTCGCCCGATTGTCACGGGGCCAGCATCCGGTCACCGGCGAGCAGATGGTGCGCCATCGAGCGGCTGCCGAGTACACCAAAGCCGACGGCACGACCGTAAAGACCGTCGAGCACCGGACCGGCTGGTACGCGACCTTTTCGGCACCGAAGTCAGTCTCCCTCGTTGCTCTGGTTGGAGGCGATGACCGCGTACCCGCGCCCACCCGGACCTGGTCCATACCCGCTTCGCCTACAAAGCTGTCTCCCGGGCCTCGCAGGATGCGCAGATCTTTACGGATGATGCCGCAGCGCTCGGCAAAGGCTGAGCTGGGATGTCAGCAAGAGCTCTGCCGTTCACTTTACAAAAGAGCCGAACGTTGAAGTGCAATCTGCACAGGAATATGCCTTCAGAAGCAGAGGGTGACTCCGGTATTCAGTCGCCCTCTGCATTGTCTACTAAGCCTTGCTTCAAAGATCAGTCTCAGCTATTTACATATCACTTATGCTTCTATCCGTGTACCTATCGCGGAGATCTCAAGTTTTCCTCGCCGCTCAACACCCGCTATCGTCACTATGCGGCTTGTCAAGGCA
>CAXTUV010000191.1:0-6408 GCA_964247445.1 uncultured Acidobacteriaceae bacterium
CGGTGGGCAGCTTGCGCCATTCGGCAACGGCCCGGTCCCATTCCGCACCCTTCGGCGCGAACCGGCGGCCTTCCAGGTAGGCGAACGTCGTCTCATCCGGCGCGATCATCCCGGCGCGCGCCCCGGCCTCGATGCTCATATTGCACACCGTCATGCGGCCTTCCATCGAGAGCCCGCGAATCGCCGAGCCCGCGTACTCAACCGCGCAGCCGGTCGCCCCGTCGGTCCCGATGCGCCCGATGATGCCCAGGACGATATCCTTCGCGGTCACCCCGTGCGGCAGCTGGCCTTCGACCGAGATGCGGAAGGCTTTGGGCTTGTTCTGCGGCAGGGTTTGCGTGGCCAGCACATGCTCCACCTCGCTGGTGCCGATGCCGAACGCGAGCGCCCCGAACGCGCCGTGGGTCGAGGTGTGCGAGTCGCCGCAGACGATCGTCATGCCGGGTTTGGTCGCGCCCAGCTCCGGGCCGATCATGTGGACGATGCCCTGCTCGGCCGCGTTTACGTCGAAGAACTCGACCCCGAACTCTTGCGTGTTGCGGCGCAGGGCGGCGATCTGCTTGGCCGCGATCGGGTCTTTAATCTCGATCCGCTCTTGATCGGTCGGGACGTTGTGGTCTACCGTCGCGAGCGTCCGGTCGGTGCGCGCAACCTTGCGCCCGGCTAGGCGGAGGCCGTCAAAGGCTTGCGGCGAGGTGACCTCATGGACGAGGTGCAGGTCGATGTACAGGATCGCCGGCTCGCCCGGCGGGGCGGCGACGATGTGCTGTTGCCAGACTTTCTCGAAAAGCGTTTTCGGCTGACTCATAAGACCTCTAAAACCGCCTACGCGGCTTGCGCCCACTTCGGCAGTACTTGTTGGAGCGAAATGCTGAATATGCCTTTTGTAAGGAGGGTGTCATCCTGAGCGAAGCGAAGGATCTGCTTTTTGCGCGCGCAAGGAGAAGCAGATCCTTCGTCGCTTCGCTCCTCAGGATGACCCCAGCTTGTTCTAAGGACACACTTTGTGGCGGGCTCACAAACTCGCCCCCGCGATCCTCACCTGATCAAACTCCCCGCGCAGCTGCCCAATGACCGCATCGTTCACCAGCGCCCCCATCTCCTGCGTCGTCACCGTTTCCTCGCCGCCGCGGGCCCCGGAACGAATTAAGTCGCGGGTCTTCGCGCCGTCCTCCAGCACTTGCTTCACGGCATTTTCAATCGCGGAAGCCTCATGCGCCAACCCCGCCGAGTGCCGCAGGAGCATCGCCGCGGTCAGGATCGCGCCGATCGGGTTCGCAATGCCGTTGCCGGCGATATCCGGGGCCGACCCGTGTACCGGCTCGTACAGGTCGACCGTGCCGCCGATCGTCGCCGAGGGCAGCACGCCGAGCGAGCCCGCGATTACCCCGGCCTCGTCCGACAGGATGTCCCCGAACAGGTTCTCGGTCAGCACCACGTCGAAGCGCCGGGGATTGTTCATCAGGTGCATCGCGCAGGCGTCCACAAACTCGTGCTCGACCGTGACGTTCGGGAACTCCGCCGCGACCTCGTTTACCGTCGCGCGCCACATCTGCGAGGTTTCGAGCACGTTCGCTTTGTCGACCGAGCACAGCCTGCCGCGCCGCTCGCCCGCGAGCTTGAAGGCGACCCGCGCCACCCGCTCGACTTCGGCGCGCGTGTACCGCATGGTATTCCACGCCTCGTTTTGCGAGCGGTCCCAAGCCCGCGGCTGCCCGAAGTACAAGCCGCCCAGCAGTTCGCGGACGAACAGGATGTCCGCGCCCTCGACCACCTCCGGCCGCAGGGGCGAGTTGGCCGCGAGCGCCGGGTAGGCGAACGCCGGGCGCAGGTTCGCAAAGCCGCCCAGCGCCGCGCGGATCGCGAGCAAGCCCGCCTCGGGCCGCTCGGACGGGGGCAGGGCATTGAACTTGTTATCGCCGACCGCGCCCAGGAACACCGCGTCGGCCTTCAGAGCGGCTTCACGGGTCGCGTCCGGCAGCGGGGTCCCGTGCGCGTCGATAGCCGCGCCGCCGATGAGTGCTTTCTCAAAGCGGAACCGGTGGTCGCCGTGCGCCGCGACCGAGCGCAGCACATGGAGGGCTTCCTCGGTCACCTCGGGTCCGATGCCGTCGCCGGCCAGTAACAGTATGTTCAAGTCCATTTCAAAAACCTTCAAAGCAAAACCGCCTGCGCGGCTTGCGGTCCCTTCGGGACGTATTCTCGTCAAGTGCTAAGCGCTTACTTCCATCTTCCCGGCTAAGTTCAATAGATCCTGGTCGTAGATGTTCTTTTTCCGGTCCGCCAGGGCCGTGAACCCCGCATACACCGCGTCCAGGTCGACTGCTTCCAGCACCACCCCTAGGTCTTTCAACCGCGAGCGCAGGGCCGCGCGGCCGGAGTGCTTGCCCAGCACCAACTTATTGGCAGGCTGCCCGACCGAGGCGGGCGTCATGATCTCGTAGGTCAGCGGGTTCGCGAGCATCCCGTGCTGGTGGATCCCGGCCTCGTGCGCGAAGGCGTTCTCGCCCACGATCGCCTTATTCGGCGCGGGCTTGAAGCTGATCGTCTCGCCCAGGAGAATGCTGGTCGGATACAGCTTCTCAAGCCGCAGCCCGGAGCCGACCCCGTACCGGTCGGCCCGCACTTTTAAGGCTGCGGCGATCTCCTCGAGTGCTGCGTTGCCGGCCCGCTCGCCGATGCCGTTGATCGTGCACTCCACCTGCCGCGCTCCGCCTTCGATGCCGGCAAGCGTATTCGCAACCGCCAAGCCCAGGTCGTCGTGGCAGTGGGTCGAGAGCGTGACACCGTCCATCGGCACGCAGGATCGCACCTTCTCGTACATGGCGCGGTGCTCGTCCGGCGTCGCGTAGCCGGTGGTGTCGGGCAGGTTGATGGTGGTCGCCCCGGCTTCAATCGCGATCCGGCTCATCGCGCACAGGTAGTCGAGGTCGGTGCGGGTCGCGTCCTCGGCGGAAAACTCCACATCCTCGATGTAGCTCCGGGCCAGCCGTACCATCGTGCCGACCTGCGCGAGCGCCTGCTCGCGGCTCAGCTTCAGCTTCCACTCCAGGTGAATGTCAGAGCTCGCGAGAAAAGTGTGGATGCGCGCCCGCTCCGCGCCTTCAAGCGAAGCCGCGGCGCGCTCAATGTCGCCCTGCCGTGCCCGGGCCAGTGCCGCAATCACCGGGCGGCGCACCTCGCGCGCTACGCGGCGGATCGCCTGAAAGTCGCCCTCGGACGAAATGGCAAAGCCCGCTTCCAGGATGTCGACGCCGAGTTCGTCGAGCGCGTGGGCCATGCGGAGCTTCTCGTTCTCCGTCATGGAGCAGCCGGGTGACTGCTCGCCGTCCCGAAGCGTTGTGTCGAAGAACAAGACTGTATGCTGCATGACCGTCTCCAAGGGAAGTCTCCCATGAAGTGACCTATAAAGCCAATTGAAAAAAGCGGAAGATAGCATAAGAATGTCTAATGAAAGCGAAGCGCGCCTGGCTGCGCGCCTGTGCAGGTTATGGACATACCCCAGCTCGAAACCTTTCTCGCCATCGCGGAGGAACGCGGCTTCTCCCGAGCCGCCTTGCGCCTTCACCGCACACAGCCGGCGGTTTCCCAAAGCATCCGCAAGTTGGAGGACGACCTGGGCGAGCGCTTATTCGAGCGCGGCTCGCGCGACGGCACGCTGACTCCCGCGGGTGAGGTGCTGCGCGGCTATGCCGAGCGCCTGCTGCGGCTTCGTGGGGAGGCGCGCTCGGCGGTTGAGGAGCTGCGCTCGCTCGCGCGGGGCGAGCTGTCGCTGGCGGCGAATGAGTACACCACGCATTTCCTGCTGCCCGTGCTGGCGCGCTTCCAGGAGGCGCACCCGCACCTGCTCGTCAACGTGCAGCGGTCGTTGGCCAGCCGCATCCCCGAGCAGGTGCTGAGTCGCGAAGTAGAGCTGGGGCTGTTGACCTTTGTGCCGGAAAACGACGGCCTTTTGGCGCGCGCGGTGTACGAGGACCAGGTGGTGCTGGTCGCCGCCCCCGGACACGCTCTAGCCGGTGCCGAAAAGGTGGCCATCGAAGATTTAGGAGCGCTCAACTTCATCGGGCATGCGGTCGCCTCGCCGCTGCGCCGCGAAATCACCACCCTGTTTGCCCGGGCCCGCACGCCCTTGCACATGGGGGTGCAGCTGCCATCGCTTGAGGCGATCAAGCGATTTGTGGCGGCGGGCGCGGGGGTGGCGATCCTGCCGGAGTTGGCCGTGGCGCACGAGCTTCAAACAGGCGCGCTGGTCCGGATTCCGGTTTCCACGCTGGACGCGTGCAGGCGCAGGCTTTGGATCGTGCGGCGCAGGGCAGGCGCGCTTTCCCATGCCGCGCAGGCTTTGGAGCGCGCCCTGGAGCGGCTGGCGCGCGAACAAGGCGGACCTTACACCTTTGCGTAGGCCGGCGCGGCACCCACGACGAAAGATGGCAGCGAACTCTGCTGATGCGGCACCCCTTGCCTCGCCTCGGCATGGGTGAGCAGGATGTACAAGCCGATGATTACAAGCGCGCCGAGCAGGCAAAACAGCAGAAAGCGCGTGACCCGCGCCGGTGTGAATGGCGGTGCGCCCATCAGACCCTCCCGGAACAAGCCTTGGATGCGCGCGTCCCCTTCCGGGCAAATGTACAATAACCTGTAGACCGGGAGGATGTGTTCCCGTCAAAACCAGTATTCGCTCCGCGAGCCGTACTCCGCCGCCGGGCCTGAGGCGATCACACCGCATGAAGAAACACCTCTTTCTCCTGGCCTGCCTATTCGCGGCAGCCCTCCCCGGGGCCCGCGCACAGGAAAGCCGCCCGGACGCCAGCGTCCGCTACGCAGCCCTTTTTCAGCCGGAAGTGAACGGCAACGGTGTACGCCAAACCGGTACAGTCGCCCAATTGGGCATCCTCGGCAGCTACCGCTACCTGCTGACCCCGCGCGGTGCCGCGGAGGCGAACTACGGCTTCAACCGCTACGTCACCAAGTACAACTCCAACCTAGGCGTCAATGTGCGCGCGCACACGCAGCTTCAAGAGTTCTCGGTGGAGTACAACTACAACCTGCTCTCGTACCACAACTTCTTTCCGTTTATTGAGGGCGGCGTGGGTGCGTATTTCTTCGGCGGCTTGAACGACAACAAAAGCAACCAGTTCCCGCTCAAGAGCGTGACGGCCATCGGCATCCCCTACGGCGGCGGCGTGGCGTACGAGGTCAATCCCTCCTTCGACATCCGGGTGCAGTACCGCGGCGTGATCGTCAAGGCTCCCAGCCTGTTCGGCACCGGCAACATCACCAATACCAACCGCTACGAGAACATCTTCAACCCCGTCGTCGGCGTGGCCTACCACTTCTAGGCCGGACCGCCGTCGCGGTGGCGTATCGTCTTCGGGCAGGCACAAAGAAGCGCGCTTTCTGGAGCTGTACAGGAGTGTCGCCCTGCCCGTCGCCGCTTACCGATGTCGACCGTCTTGCCGCGTTTCAACGCTTCTTTTCAGGCTCCGGCATCGGCGGCGTCGAGCCTACGCCGGGTTCGCCTAAGATGGAAACGGTCCCGCGAGGAATCCCATGTCCGCACTTCGCCGGCACGCCGCCGCCGGTCCCGCTTCACCGCAGCTGCCTGAGCCTTCGCATGCCGAGCGTGCGCGCACCCTTGTTTCGCTCGGCTCTTCCGGCACGCTGTCCACGCTTTCGCGCAAGCACCCGGGCTGCCCGTTCGGCTCGCTGATGCCGTATGGGTTGGACGGGCAAGGGCGGCCGCTGCTGTTGATCAGCAGCATGGCCATGCACACGCAAAATCTTCTGGCCGATGCGCGCGCCAGCCTATTTGTGAGTCAAGCGCCCGAGGATGGGGACGTGCTCGGTGCCGCCCGCCTTACCCTCCTCGGCAGTGCGGTGCACGTCCCTGACCCGGAGCTTCCGGAGGTGCGCGAACTATACCTGGCGAAGCACCCGAACAGCCGGTACTGGGTCGAGTTTTCCGACTTCCGCTTTTTTCGCCTCGAGCTCTTGGATGTGTATTACGTAGGTGGATTCGGCGTAATGGGATGGGTCGAAGCCGTCGCGTACACCCAAGCCGCGCCGGACCCGCTTGCGCCCTCGGCCGCCCGCATCCTGGCGCATATGAACGCCGACCATGTCGATTCCATGCTCCTGCTGGCCCGCGCCTTTGCCGGCATCGAGGCGGTGGAAGCCGCGATGAATGGGGTGGACCGGCTCGGCTTTACGCTCCGGCTCAAAACGGGGGACGGCATGAAGAGCGCGCGCATCAACTTTCCCGGCGAGATCACGGACGCCCAGGGAGCGCGCGCCGCGCTGATCGAGCTGACCCGGCTGGCGCAACCGTAAGCGCGCTCACGCCCGGGAAACGCCGGGAGTCTACATTTCGGCACTGCCGCGTGTACCGCTTCTCTCATGCCGCCCGGG
>CAXTUV010000192.1:0-6385 GCA_964247445.1 uncultured Acidobacteriaceae bacterium
ACGACATGGAGGTTGAGGCCGAGCCCGCCGAGGTAGGGCATGCTTGCCAGCATGTCCGGGGAGAGCAGCGCGAGCAGCCCATGCAAAGCCGCCTCCGCCGCGCCGAGCCCGAGCAGGCCGCCGAGCGCGACCAGCAAGAGCGCCTCGGTCGCGAACTGCCGCGCGAGCCGCATGCGGGACGCGCCGAAGGCGCTGCGCAAAGCCGTCTCCCTGCGCCGGATTTCGGTCCGCACCAGCAGGAGGCTCGACACGTTGACGCAGGCGATCAGGAGCAGCAAGCCGGACCCGGCAAGCAGCGTGAGCAGGAGCGGGCGGACCGTGCCCACGATGACCTCCGCAAGCGGGAGCACGCTCGCGCCTTGGCCGCGGTTGGACTCCGGGTACTCGCGGGCCAGGTTGGCAGCGATGGCCTGCATTTGGCTGCGCGCCTGCTCGATGGTGACGCCTTCCCGAAGCCGTCCAACGCCGTATAGGCAGTGACTGGCGCGGTCGACATAACAGTTCGGTCCGCCCGGCAGTGCCCGGAGCGGCCGCCAGAACCCGGCCTTGGCGGTGAGCGCAAAGTGAAACGCACGCGGCAGCACACCGATGACCGTCACAGGCTCGCCGTCGAGCACGATGGGCTGCCCGACTACGCTCCGGCGACCGCCGAAGTAGCGCTGCCAGGCACTGTAGCTGAGCAAAACAGTGCGCGGCGCTTGCGGCTGGTCGGCATCCGCGCGGAAGTCGCTGCCGAGCATGGGCGCGACCCCGAGCGCGCGGAAGAAGCCCGCGCTTACGTCCGCGCCTCGTACCGGCTCCACGCCCCCGCCGGTGGTGAGCAAGAAACCATTATTGCGATACACATCGAACGAGCGGAAGCTGGTGTTCCGCCGCTTCCAGTCCTGGTAGTCAAGGTAGGACAGGTTCGCGCGCGGGAACAGTGCTGCGCTTTCCATCACGTCCGCGAGCCGCCCGGGGTCCGCGTACGGCAAGGGCCGCAAAAGCGCCGCATCCACAAAGGCGAACAAGGCCGTGCACGCCCCGACTCCGAGCGCGAGCACCAGCACGGTGGTCCAAGCGAAGCCCGGGTTGCGCCGGAGCTGGCGCAGGCTGTAGCCGAGGTCGCGCCCGAAGCCGGCCAGCGCGAGCGCAGCGTCCTCCCCGGCTACGCGCTCCCGGATTGCGATTTGGTTTCCGAAGCGCAGCCGCGCGTCGCGCCGGGCCTCGGCCGCGGCCATGCCCTGCTCCAGATTGCTTTCGGTCCGGAGCTCCAGGTGCGCGGCCAACTCGGCCTCGATCTCCCGGTTCAGCCGGGCTTGGCGGAACAGGTTCAGCACACGCTTCATGATCCGCATGGCTCCCTCCTTTACGCGTGGGCCAGAATGGCCCGCACGCCCGCGACCAGCTGTTCGAAGTTCTGTTCGGCAGCCCCAAGCTGCGCGCGCCCATCTGGGGTGAGTCGGTAGTACTTGGCCTTGCGCCCGGTCGCGGCCAGCCCCCAAGCTGAGCTGATCCAGCCGCTGCCTTCCATGCGGTGCAAGGCCGGGTAGAGCGAGCCTTCCTCGACGCGCAGCAGCTCGCCCGAAGCTTGCTGGATGTGCACGGCGATGCCGTAGCCGTGGAGCTCGTTGCGTTGCGCGAGCGTTTTGAGCACGAGCAAGTCAAGCGCTCCTTGGAGATCGTTCTTTGGCATGCAACTCCTAGACGGCTCACGGAATCAGTGAAAAGAACATATGCCTAGATGTTTATGCTCGTCAATAAGAAAATCCGTTTTCTGTCCTTTGATCGTTACGGCGGTGATCTAGGCGGAACAAAATGTAGGCCGTACACCAGGAGCATGGCCGACGCGCTGCGCACGCTCACCTTCACCCGCAAGAGCTCCCTTGTTCCGGCATCGGTATTTGAGGCCGGGCTGCACACCGATGCGGCGCTGGAAGCGCTGGTGGAAGGCACGAGAAACACAGTCCTGGCCTGGGTCGGTGTGCTGGCTCCGGAGCTGGCCGGGCCTGCGGCGCACTGCTTGGACTTGCTGGCCCTGCTGCCGCCGGAGTTGGCGCAGCGGCTCAGCATTCCGGCAAAACAGGCTGCCGCACCGCAGATCATTTGCTAAACCGCAGATCGCCCTTCTTCAGGAAGGGTTCGGCTTTTCGTTTTTGCTTTCAAAAGAAAAAGACATCGCAGCAGCCGGGGCGGTGGGAATGTGCGAAACGCCGTGAGGCGTTTTGCAAGCGGCGGGGTGAAGCTGGGAAACGGGGGCATCGTTTTCCAGCTTTGCACGGCCGCGTCATTTCCATCGTCCTGTTTTGTGCTTAGTGATGAATGCGCACTCTTCTATTTTCCTCATCTGCTGATCTTCGACTATAGGTGTTCTTTTAGGAATAACTACAGGTAACTACAGGCATTAGCGTAAGCCTAATGCAATCAATAGCTTGAAGCTAGCACGGTCGGCGTTTATGCGTAAAGTGGTCGGCGTTTATGCGTGGAAGGTCGGCGTTTATGCGTAAACCTCACGCCAAATTTGTGTTTCGAGAAAGATCCCGGTCGGAGGTTATGCGTGGATCAAGACCTTGCCTCACAGAGTGGCTGTTGACGTTTGTACGGGAGATGGACTGGGTTGGAGAGTGAGCCCGTATTTCCCTTCTCCAACACGCGCTTTTGAGTATTGCTGTAGCACTTTTTTCAACGCAGAACGAAATTCCGGTTTGAAATGTTTCAGATCTGAGTAGTCGGATCCGAACTGCGCGGCTAGGGCCTCCCATGGGATTTCAGTCTGCCGAGACAAGTAGCTCATGCGATAGGTCAACCACGTATACAGGTCGAGCGCTAGTGGAGAACGACGGAGTACCTTCAGCACTCGCATATCAACTGGAACGCTGTGTGCCGTGATCTCCTCGTAGAATTTGCTCCCAAGGGTCACGTGGGACTGCCAAAGACCCAAGTGGGTGGGTTGCTGAGGCTGCCACCACATGGCATAAGAGTCAGCGATTAGGAAATTTACACCGGCCACTCCCTTGCCCTGTGGATCGGCGTAATTGCAGGAGATGGTACAGGAGAATAGCCGCTGCATCTGGCTTCGTAATCGAGGAATCGTTCCCCAGCGCCCGCCCGTCGGTACGAGATTTAGCTCCGTCATAAAACTGGTAAGAGTATCTCCGAGCAAAAGGGTCTTATCTTTTTTCCGAATGGCTTCAGTGGTGATCCAAGCAAGCAAGATGCGTGGGATGGACCCATAGGGTAGACCGATGGACGGGTTCGCCATCAGTGAGAGCTGGAAGTTGCCGTTCTTGCGCTGGAAGAAAACTTCTTTAACTTGGGAGTGTGGAAGGGTGGCCTGGACCATACAACGAGCGATAAAACCAAGAGCACCCGCATCCTTAGCAGACTCCTCTTCAATCGCAAGGGCTTCCTGGATTAACTTTTCAACTGCGGCCGTGCTGAATTTTTTAGGCATGGCGTAAATGCGTCATGACGTCATTGCGTCTTGACGCTTAATTGTCTTCCGCAAGTTGAGGTAGGCCTTTTTCCTTAAAAACACGATTAAGACCGCGAACGGCCAGTGACTGAATGCTCATGCCTTCCGAAACTGCAAGTTGGTGAAGTCGCTCCCACTCTGAACGATGTAGGCGGACCGTAAGGGCAACGACGTCTTTCTTGGCCCGCTGCCGCTGTTGTGTGATGCCAGAGACTTCCTCAGACACTGCTGCTAGTGCTGGCTGAATGGAACCACGTTTGGTGAATGCTGCTAGTCCTGTCACTTTCGCGCTCATTGTGTTTGCTCCTTTAACCATTTCCAGAAAACCCGGATCTCTTGGGCAGCTTTTCCGTCCGCCTCAAATTCTGTAACGGCCCGGCCAGTTGCGACGGCCCTAGAAAAAGCCCTCCTGTCAGTAATGTCAGAGGGACAAACGGGTAAGCCATATTCCTTGAGCACTGCTCGGGTCTCCGCAATTTCCGGCGAGCGAAAGGGACAAGCGGAGAGAACTAGAACTGCCTTTTTCTTGGCCGCTCGGACGATCTCAACCGCATTGCTGACAGCTGCCAAGTCAAAAGCTGTGGGGCGACAGGGAATGACAATCAAATCCACCAATTTGGCAATGCGCGCTGCATCGGGAGCAGTATGTGGAGCAGTGTCCACAATGGCGAGACTCATTTTGTCCTCACCGCCAGCCTTCAAGACCTTATCCAGCTCGCCAGCTGCAATCGTGACTACTACGGGATTCTCGACTTCGCGAGCCTCCCTCCAAACTGTTGCCGATTTCTGCGAATCGGTATCGATCAAAAACACTTTTTCGCAATCTTCCTGGGCTGCAACAGCTGTATGGACCGCCAGCGTTGTTTTGCCGCTTCCGCCCTTTTGGCTGAGAAACGCAATTGCCTTCATGACGTCATGATGGCATAACGCCACGACGCCGTAAAGCAATCACGTCATGACGTATCTAGAAAGGTACTTCTCGTCGGTAGAGCAGCTAGATAAGGTCGCTGCCATGTTTAGCTGGGGCTAATCTGATTCGAGATCCTGTCGTAGAGCTTGGCGGTGCACAGGGATTGTAGGAGGCAATGGCCTGAGCATCTTTGATGCCGCCGTTTTCGAAGTGCACCGTGACATCGGTCGCGCAAAAGTGAAGTTGCAGGTGAAGTAGGAAGTTTGTCCGTTCCGCCCGGCACTTCACACTTGCGAGTACATCGAGTGAATCAGCGCGCTTGCTTGCAGTCGCCTGCGCCGCGCTCTTACCAGGACCCGCAACTCATGCGTTTACGAGTTAGGCCGCCAGAGTCACACCCAGGAGCGGCGCGGCTCGCAGCAGGTCTTTGTCGAGGGTCGCCAGGGCAAGTTCTCTACGTCTAGCCAAATGCAAATAAGCCCCGTCGTACACCGTCAGACTGTATTGCGTGCAGAGAACGACGATGGCCTTGGCCTGGTCCGGCGTCAGGGGCGGCTCCACGGTGATGTGCAGACCCGCTAGGTCATCCCAGAACTGTTCGGAACGCCATGGCTGGATGCGCCCTTTCCGTATCGCAGTTAGCATGCTGTTCGATACTTCCGCCGGCCAATGTGCCGGAACGATCAGCTGGTCGCCGCTGCGGAGGCGGTCCAATAGGCGTTCGGTCCACGCCGTCGCCTCGTCGTTGAAGCACCAGGGCAGGGTGGCTGAAGCATCGGCGACAAAAGCCGGCATCAGTATTTGCGGCCCTCGTCAACTAAATCTTTGATCTTGAGCCCTCCCAGCAGAGTGCCTCTGCGGTGAGCGCGGATGTTGTCGACGGCCTCGGTAGCGGAGCGCTGGTTGAAGCCAGCGGTTGGACGCAGCGCAACAGCCCCGAGGTCCTCGGCCAACAGGGCGGGTAGATAGCGCTCCAAGGCGAGGCCGCGCGCTTGCGCTTGGGCGGCGAGTTCATCGGGGATGGTGATGGTCAGCTGCATGGCTAGAGCGTAATGAAGGAAAGGGCGGGAGCGCTACTGTGAACCTCCATGCGGACGCATATTTATGCCTGGCTTTCCCCCAATGAGTGGAACGGCCTTGGGTCCCCAAATGGTCCGCTCCATCAACGGCCTGCTCACTTGTTCGCGCGCATCTCGGCTCAGGGGAGGGAACTGACTTCAGGATGCTTCTGCTGCGAGCCTTGAAATTTAATCGGCCACAGCTTGCTGCTGCTCCCGGCTTTTGGCCCAGCGCTTCTTTTGCCCTTCGATGATGCGCGCCCGCGCTTCCGGGCTGATTTGGCGTTTGGTGCCCTTGGGCCTGCCAACCTGTCGGGCGGCCGACTTGGCTGCGCTGCCGCGGGCAGCAGGCATTGTACCGGCAGTTGCCTCGTCGTTGCCCGCGAGGATGGCGCGGGCCTGCTGGAGTTTTTCAATCTCGTGGTCGATCGCTTCCAGTATCTGTTGATCTTGCTTGGCCATGCGCCCCAGGGTAGCGCATACGGGAGCTGCGTCCCGGGATGTGTCCGAAAGACGGACAGCCTCCTGCTAGCACGATTTTCACCCCTTCTTGCCCCGCATCCGGTGCAAACCGCTCCCCGGCCGCGCCGGGTGCGGGTTTGAGCCCCGGATCTCCGCGCTTCCCACAGGCTTTTGCGCGGGGGTTGTGGAGGCGCGCCGGCTCCGCGGTCAAAGCTGCTCGCCCGCGTCCAGGCGCGCGCTCCGGGCCCGGAACTCCCGGAGCCAGTCCTCGAGCTCGTCATCCCCGACCGGGGGCGGCTGTGGGGGCGGCTCGACCAGATCCCGCCAACGGTCGTCGTTTTGCATGACCAGCGCTAGGGCGAGCAGGTTTTCGGCCATCCGCTCGGCGGTGGGTGCGGTGATCTCGATCCGGCCGGGGGAGAGCCGGACGTTCGGGGGCAGCTCGGGGAGCATGGCGGTGCGCAGGTCCGGAGGCAGGGAAATGCGCAGGGGGCGGCGCCG
>CAXTUV010000193.1:0-1947 GCA_964247445.1 uncultured Acidobacteriaceae bacterium
CAAAGAAGCTATCGATGTGGACGGTGCACCGGTGAGCCGCCCCTGCTCCTAGAAGCGAAGCAGGTAGCTGGCTTTCAGGAAGTATTGGCGGCCGTCGTTCAAATAGTTGGAAGACCGCCCCAGGATGGGCTGGTTAGGATCGCAAGCGCCGCCCGGGACCCTCTGGCAGAGCGTGCGGTCGATGTTCTGAATGTCGTTGTTGTAGCCGAGGTAAATCGCGGTGCCGGGGTGGGGCAGCCAGGTGAGCAGGGCCTGGGTGGCCACCTGCTTGGTGCGGATGAGCGAGGTTTGGGCGGGGTTGACGAGCACGGAGTCGTACTCGACGATGACGCGTGCGGAAAGGGCGCGGGTGAACTGGTAGTTCAGCTTGGTGCGCAGGACCTGGTTCTCAAACGCGTCCTCGCCTGCTTGGGCTGTGTGGTTGCGGTCGAGCAGGTAGGTGTTGTCGACCGTCAGCGAGTGGAACGGGAGTACGCTAAGCCGGGCTTGCAGGAACTCTTCGTGGAGCAGCGAGGGTGGCGCGCCCGGAGCGGGGTTGTAGTTCGGGTTGCCGCCGTGGGTAAACACGATGTTCCAATTGAGCTGACGGAGCGGCGCGCTCCGAAATACCAGCCCGCCGAAGTTCTCGGTCAGGTTCCTGCTCCGGGCCAGGGTGTAGCCGTCCTGAGGTCCCAGCGTATCGGAGTTCTGGCCTACCAGCGGCGCGATGGTCGTCTTGCGCGCGAGCGTGAAAAAAGGGTCGAAGGTTGAGTAGTGGTACACCCGGTTGCCCTGGTGATCGAAAGCGATCTGCTGGTTGGTTTCAAGGCCGACGCCTTGCAGGGCGCTGTGCTTGGGGAACCATTGATAGCTGGCGTGGAGCTGATCGCTGCGAATATTCGCCGTTTGGATAAAGCCGACCTGGCTGCCGAAGCCGGTCGCGAAGTCCTGGTAAACATTGTCGAGGTTAAAGGCATGGCCGTTGCGGGTGACCTCAAGCCAGGAAGCCGGTCCGGCGGCATAGCCGGCGTCGCCCAGCGGCTTGGTGGCGCTTTCGACGATCTGCCCAAGCGCCGTCCATTTGTCATTGAACCGAGCCGTGAAGTCCACGCCGCCGATGCGGTTGAAGCTGCCGGCGAACTCGTAATCGGTGTAGATCGCACCGATGCTTGAGCCCTTGCCGAGGTCCTCGGTCACGCGCCCAACCGCGTACAGGGCGTGCTTGCCGTAGTCCGCATCGCCGTTCGCGAAGGCTTCGCCAGGCTCCCGATCGTCAATCGCCAGCAAGCCGATGTTGGTCGAGCCGAGCTTGCCGGTGGCGCGTGCGCCGAACTCGGGCCGGATGATGTTGCGGGTGTAGATCACGGTGATCGGCGTCGAGTACTAGAAACAGATCTCAAGAAACAAGGGGCGCAGCGCGGGACAGAACACGGGGGAGCGCTGGCTGACGGTGAACTGGGGCGGATCGGACTCCACCTGGCTGAAGTCGGGATTGACGGTCGCGTCGAGAACGATGGAGTTCTTTACGATCGCCTTCGCTTCGCCGCCGGCCGTCCCTTCGAGAGCCCGCGTGCTGAAAGATGGGTTGTTCGGGTCGAGGCTGAGCAGTTGGTGCTCGTTCTGGCCGAGAGTGTAGGGGTTGAGCTGCAGGTTGTGCGAGCCCGTAACGCCCTCAATGCCGCGCAGCGTGCATTCCTGCGTGAGGGTGCCGGAAACCGAGGTCGCGATATGGGGCCAGGTGTCGCTTTCACTGTTGCGCGGCAGGTTGCGGAAAAGCACCACGCCCCAGCCGGGAGCGCCGGGGCGGAACCGGATGGACCGGAAAGGGATGGAAATGAGCGCCATCCAGCCTTGCGCGGTCGCGCGTCCGGCGGAGTCCCAAACCTGGTCGTAGCTGTAATCGGGGTTCGAGCCGTCGGTCCAGGCGGCATCGGCCTGCACTCCGGCGGCGTTGACCTGAAAGAGCAC
>CAXTUV010000193.1:1957-6311 GCA_964247445.1 uncultured Acidobacteriaceae bacterium
GGGGTCCTGGAAGGGGTCGAGCAGCACGGCGACGTTGTCGTCGGTGAGGACGTTCTCGCGGCGCGCCAAGTGCGAGCGCAGCAGCCCCGGATGGCGATCGAAGCAAAGAAAGACGACGTACAGGGTGGACGGCGTGTAGCCGACATAGACCTCGGTTTTCTCCGTGGCGGGCTGCCCGTCGTTGGGGCTGGTCTGCGTGAAGCCGGAGATCATGGCGAGGCGGTCCTGCACGGCTTCAGAGGGCCGCATGCCTTCAAAATCGGCCAGGCGAAGAGGCGCGGCGAGCAGCGGGACCTTGCGGTCAATCAAAGGCTGCTCGCGGGGCGGCGCATCGGAGCTGACCGTGGGCTTGTTCTGCTGCGCGCCAAGCGGGCGGGGAGCATGAAGACATGCGAGAACAAGCGACAAGCAAAAGGCGAGGCGGGGAGCGCGGGTAGGCATCATCACGGCAAAATGCGATCAAACTTGATCCGGGATCGAAGCTCTGCGGAAGACGCTCCGCAGGCCGTTTCTTCCGGTTTGGACAAGCGTGGCACATGGTTCCATACGGGATCGAGGTGCGCGTGGTTCCGTAACCGCGCACACGAACCCGCATTCACGGGTGCGGCTTGCTGATCGGCAAGTGAAGCGCCGCCTTAGAAAGGGCGATGGAGCATACCGCCGCTCCGTCCAGCTTCGTCCATGGAAACGCAGCGGTGAAACACGCGCCTTGCCCGCGGCTATCGCTTAGGCGGCACGACGGCCTCCTTGGCGGGTTTGGAAAGCCGGAACTTGACCGTGGTCTTGGCCGGGATCTGGATCGGCTCGCCTGTGGCCGGGTTGCGGCCCGTGCGGGCCGCGCGCTCGGCCTTGACCAGCTTGCCCAGGCCCGGCACCGTGAACTCGCCCGCTTCCCGGGTCTGCTCGGTGGCGGTCTCGATCAGCAGGTCAAAAAACTCCGCGACTTGCCTCGGCCGCATGCCCAACCGCTCGGCCATGTGCCCGAGCACCTGCGTTTTGGTCATCTTCGGGGCCGTCGGCTTCGCGAGGACCGGAGCCGCCGAGCCGGCCGGCTTCTTGGCCGCCGCCTTCGCTGGGCTGACTGCCTTTGCCGGGACTGCCGCCTTTTTCGCTGGAGCGGCTGCCTTTGCTGCTGTCTTTTTTGTCGCCACCGGTGTTTCCTTTCTGTTGCGGGTGCGGCTTGGCCGCCTTGAGCATCGATGCCCCGAATGGGTCGGCGAGCCGTACAGCCGGGCTTTCTTGGTGCGCTCAGCTTGCTTCGACGGCATGCAGGTCTTTCCACGCCAGCGTCAGCGAGGTGTCGTGCTTGCCGGTGCGTTCCGGCAGCTTGATGTCCGCCGTTTGCTTGCTTTCGTTGCACGCCACCACCACCCACGCCCGCCCGCGGTAAAGCACGCTTGCCCCGAGGCGGGGCTTGAACTCCCCACTGGCTTCTATGCAAACAGCATTGAGACGATCGAGCAAGAACAGGCGGCAATCTTTTCACAACTGCGGTTTCGCGCCGTTCTGTTCGGAGGTTTTGCGCTGCTCGCGCTGTTTCTCGCCATGGTCGGGCTCTATGGTGTGCTGCTGCAGGCTGTGCTGCTGCGCACCCGGGAGATCGCATCCGCATGGCGCTCGGTGCGACGCGACCGCCGGATCCTCGAATCGGTGCTCACCCGAGCAATCAAGATCATTGGGCTGATTGCTGGGATGGCGGGCTCAATCGTGTGCGGGGTTTTTCTTGGGTCACTGCTGTACGGCGTGGATGCTTGCAATCCGCCTAGAGAAGGGTGGCGATCAAGACTTTATGTCCGCTTGGGTTGACATCCGACCCGAGCAACACGGATGATGGGTCGCGTGGCTACCCGAAGCAGTCCGGACGACCGCATCCCCCTCCTCCAGGGCACGCTCGATTTGCTCATCCTGAGGACTCTCGCAGTGGGCCCTTGCCACGGCCAGGGCGTCGCCCGCTCCATCCAGCGCCGGTCCGAGGAGGTTCTCTTTGTCGACCACGGCTCGCTTTACTCCGCGCTGCAAAGGCTTGAAGACCGAGGCTGGATCAGCGCCGAATGGGGCGTGAGCGAAAACAACCGCAAGGCCCGCTTCTACTCGCTAACCGTGAAAGGCCGCGGGCAGCTCGCGGCGAAATCCAGCGAGTGGCAGCGGTTGACCCGTGCGATGGGGTTGATCTTGGGTGCCAAGCCGATCGGCGGGGAAGCATAGTCATGTTCAACCGCCGACGCAGCCGCGAGGACTTCGCCGAGGAGATCAAGGCGCATCTTGCGCTTGAGGCCGAGGAGTTGCAGAGCGAGGGCTTGAGCGGCGAAGAGGCGCACCGGAGGGCAAGGGTCGAGTTCGGCAGCGTGGGGGCGGCGCGGGAACGCTTCTACGAGCGCGGCCGCGCCGCATGGCTCGATGCCACCCTGCGGGACCTGCGGTTCGGCCTTCGCCAGCTCGGGCGCAACCGGGGCTTCGCCTGCACCGCCGTGCTCACCCTGGCGCTCGGGGTCGGGGCGGTTACGGCGATCTTCAGCGTGGCGTACGCGGTGCTGATCGACCCGTTTTCGTACCGGGACGTGGCGACGCTCGCGACGCCGAAGCTGTGCTCGCCGGACAGGCCGGGGTGCTCCTGGAGCGGGTACACGCCGGAGCAGTTCCTCACGATCGAGCGCGGGACCGACATCTTCAGCGGCGTCGCGGCTTCGGAGTTTGAGGACGTGACCGTGACCGGGGCGGGCGAGCCGCAGCGCTTGCGCGGCAACTACACCACGCCGAACACCTTCGCCGTTCTGGGTGTCGCGCCGCTGCTGGGCCGCGCCTCGACCGAGGCCGACGTGGACCCGAGCCGCGGCGGGGTGGTGCTCGTCAGCTACCGGTACTGGCAGGCACACCTGGGCGGTAAGCGCTCCGTGCTGGGCACCCCGCTCAAGGTGAACGGCGAGGTCCGCACGGTCATCGGCGTCATGCCCAAGCGCTTTCTCTTCCGCGGCAGCGACCTGTACCTGCCCATCCGCATGACGGCGAGCAAGACCGTGGCGGGAGAAAGCTACTTCGCGCTGGTCGGGCGGCTCAAGCCGGGCGTGACGGAAGCCCAAGCGCACGGCGAGCTGCAGCCCATTTTCGACGGGTTCGCGCATAAGGACCCGCGCGCCTTTGCGCCGCGCACGCGCATCGGGCTGATGCCGTTCAAGCAAATGTTCGCCTCGGGGCTGGAGCCGACCTTGCACCTGCTGCTCGGCTCGGTGCTGGCGCTGCTCTTGATCGCCTGCGTGAACGTCGCGAGCCTCCTGCTGGCGCGTGCCGTCGACCGCGAGCACGAGTTCCAAGTGCGCGCGGCCCTGGGCGCGTCGCGGGTGCGCCTCTTGCGCTTCGCCTTGGCTGAGGCGGTGCTACTCGCGCTCGCGGCGCTGCCGGTCGCGTTCGGCTTCGCCTATGCCGGGCTCGCGGCCATCCTGCGGCTTGTGCCCGCCGACACCATCCCGGACGAAGCGCTGGTCACCTTGAACCTGCCGGTACTCGCGGCTTCGGCAGCACTCGCGCTGCTCACGGTTGCGCTGGCGGGGCTGCTGCCGGCCTGGCACGGCGCGCGGCAGCAGCCCGCCTCCGCGATCAAGCAGGTGCGCTCCTCGCAAGGGCGCGGGCAGCGCCGGGCGCTGCAGGGGCTGGTGGTGGCGGAGATGGCGCTCTGCCTGGGCCTGCTCGGGTTGGCCGGGTTGATGATGCGCTCGCTGCTGGCGGTCGAGGCGCGGCCGCTGCCGTATTCGCCGGAGCATACATTTGCCTTGTGGGCGGCTCCTGACCGGGTGCGGTATAGGACTGCCGCGCAGCGTACAGCCTACATGCAGGAGCTTGCTGACCGCATCCGCGCGCTTCCCGGTGTACAAGCTGCGGCTATCGACGACGGGGTGCCTGTCTATGGAGCTCAGGGGTCGGAGGTTGCCGTAGACGGCAGAGACTACAAATCCAACAACGTAGCGCTGCTGCACGCAGCTGATGCAAACTTCCGCATAATCACGTCGCAGGCGCTGATTGAAGGCCGGTTCTTAACCGAGGCTGATTCTGCGAAGCGCGCACACAACGCCGTGGTTTCTGAGTATTTCGTCAAGCGCTTCTTTAACGGCAAGAGCCCGCTCGGGCGCTCAATCCATCTGCCTGAACTCTTCGCGAACAATGACGAGCGGACGCGCGCAACGCCGGAAGAAGACACGTTCACGATTGTGGGTGTAAGACGCGATCTTCCGGACACCCTAGGCTTTACGGAGAAACAATTGCCCGAGGTTGACCTGCCCTACACGCTTTCCGGGTACGCTGACGCGATCCTCGCCTCCACCACCCTCCCCGCCGCGCAACTGCTCGCCCCCGCGCGCAAAGC
>CAXTUV010000194.1:0-6281 GCA_964247445.1 uncultured Acidobacteriaceae bacterium
CACCTGCTCGAAGTTCGAGAAATCGAAACCGGAGAAGTCAAATGGCACCCCGTTCTGCCCGCCCGGGCGGCTTGTTCCCGTGAACGGCCCGTAGCCGCCCCGCGCTGCTGCTTCGGCCTGCGCCGGATCGATCGCGTCCGAATAGAACCCGAGCTGGTCGTATACCTTGCGCTTCTTCTCGTCGCTCAGGATATCGTTGGCCTCGGAGATTTCCTTGAACTTCTCCTCGGCCTTCTTGTCGTTCGGGTTTACATCCGGGTGGTACTTGCGCGCGAGCTTGCGAAACGCCTTCCGAATCTCTTCGGGCGTCGCGGTCTTCTTCACGCCGAGCGCGCCGTAATAGTCCTTTTGTTGGGGTGCTGTGGGCATCGTTGTCAGTCTTTCTGGCAGGTCGGGCACCAGTACAGGGTGCGCCCCGCCATCGGCTTCGATTCAATCGCAGTTTCACAGATGCGGCAAGGTTTTCCCTGCCGGCGATACACATAATGCACTTCTTCCTTAAGCGCCGGCACGGCTTCAGGGTGCGGCCTGTCCTCGGGCCGCGTGCACACCATGCGCCGGTCTTCCATGCCGTCACGCATCAGCCTAACCGCGTCGTCCCAGATGCTTTCGAGCTCCGCGCGGGAGACCGCGTTGCCGGGCCGGTCCGGGCAGATGCGCGCGCGAAACAGGAACTCCGCCCGATAAATATTGCCGATCCCGCTCACCACCGATTGGTCCATCAATAACTGCCCTATCGGCGTTTTGCGCTTTTCCATGAGCGCGAAGGCCGGGGTGGGGTCGGCACCCTCAACCAGCGGGTCAGGCCCGATGCGTGCTTCGAGTGCCGCCCACTCCTCATCCGAGAAAATCCGGCAGTCTGTCGGCCCGCGCAGCTCCAGCCACTCGGCGCGCGTCCACATGCGGAACCGCAATGCCCCGCGCGGCTCCGGCATAGGCTGCTTGCCTTCCCAAAAATCCCCGAACTGGCCCAGGTGGACGTGGAGCGTCAGGTCGCGCCCGAAGACGTACCCCAAGTGTTTGCCGAGCGCCCGAATGTCCTTCAGCTTGCGCCCGTCGAGCAGCTCCGCCTGCGGAAAGCCGCCGTTCGGCGAGTCGACATGCACTTTCTTGCCGACAAAGGCGCGGGCTTGCCGCTCGGCGAAGCGATGGATTTCATGGCCCTCCGGCATGCCTTCCCGCCCCACCTAATTCCAGATTGCGTTCGCGGCAACTGCCCGCAGGCGCCAGAAGATGTCCGGCTGCTGCCGCTGCATCTGCTGCACAAACGCCTTTGCCTCAATCTCAGAGGGGAACAGAAGTGTGCTGTAAACCTGCCCCGCCCGTAACTGCTCTGCCTGCCAAAACGTACTGTTCATCTCTGTTCACCTTCCCGGCTGCTGTGCCGAAGATCTCCGTACTTGAGTAGACTCTACTCAGGTTTAAAAGTTGCGGGACACTCAGGTTTGTTGTCTCGCGGGCAAAAGCAGATTCTTGGCTGCGCTCAGGACAACTTATTGCATTCGGGTGCAAAGAAGCGGGAGCGCATCGCGCTCCCGCTTCCCTTTATGCCGAGGGCATCGCTGCCCGTCAGGATTTAGGATTTAGGCTCGACGTCGACGTACTCAGCATCGATCACACCCTCGTCCTGCTTCCCATGCCCGTTCGCGTCCGCCGTGCCCGCGCCCGCTGCCGCACCATCAGTCGGTGCGCCCCCAGTCGGGCCGGCCTTGTAGATGGCCTCGGCCAGCTTGTGCGAGGCAGCCGTGAGCTTCTCGTGCTCGCTCTTGAGCTCCGACGCGCTCGGGGAACCCGCCAGGACCGACTTCGCCGAAGCCAGAGCAGCCTCAACCTCGGTCTTTTCGCCCGCCGGCACCTTGTCCGCCGAGTCCCTAAGCATCTTCTCGATGTTGTAGACCATCGAGTCCAGCCCGTTGCGTGCCTCGATCTGCTCGCGTGCTTCCTTGTCTTCGGTTGCGTGCGCCTCGGCTTCCTTGGCCATCCGCTCCACTTCTTCCTTGCTCAAACCGGAGCTCGAAGTGATGGTGATCTTTTGGTCCTTGCCGGTGGCGTTGTCCTTCGCCGTCACGTTCAGAATGCCGTTCGCGTCGATGTCGAACGTCACCTCGATCTGCGGCACGCCGCGCGGTGCCGGCGGGATGCCCGACAGCTTAAACTTGCCCAGCGTCCGGTTCTGCGACGCCATCGGCCGCTCGCCCTGGAGCACATGCACTTCCACCTCGGTCTGCGAGTCCGAAGCCGTCGAGAAGGTCTCCGACTTCTTGGTTGGGATGGTGGTGTTGCGCGGAATCATCGGCGTCGCCACCGAACCCATCGTCTCGATCGCCAAGGTCAGCGGGGTCACGTCGAGCAGCAGCAGGTCCTTTACATCGCCCGCCAACACACCGGCCTGCACCGCCGCGCCGATCGCGACGACCTCGTCCGGGTTCACGCCCTTGTGGGGCTCCTTGCCGAATAGGCCCTTGACCAGCTCTTGGATTTTGGGCATGCGGGTTTGTCCGCCGACCAGCACCACCTCGTCGATGTTCTTCGCGGTCACGCCCGCGTCCGCCATCGCCTTCTTGCAGGGCTCCAGCGAGCGCTGGAGGATGTCATCGACCAACTGCTCGAGCTTGGCGCGCGACAGCTTCTCCACCAGGTGCTTCGGCCCGGAAGCATCCGCCGTCACAAACGGTAGATTGATCTCGGTCTCCGCAGCCGTCGAAAGCTCAATTTTGGCGCGCTCCGCCGCGTCCTTCAGCCGCTGCAAGGCCATCTCATTGCCCTTGGCGCGCAGGTCCAGCCCTTCCTTCTTCTTGAACTCATCGATGAGCCAGTCCACGATGCGCTGATCGATGTTGTCGCCGCCCAGGTGGGTGTCGCCGTTGGTCGCCTTGACCTCGATGATGCCGTCGCCGACCTCCAGGATCGATACGTCGAACGTGCCGCCGCCGAAGTCATAAACCGCGATGGTTTCGTCCTTCTTCTTGTCGAGCCCGTACGCTAGCGCCGCCGCCGTGGGCTCGTTCACGATCCGCTTGACGTCCAGTCCGGCGATCTTGCCGGCATCCTTGGTGGCCTGGCGCTGCGCGTCGTTAAAGTACGCGGGCACGGTGATGACGGCCTCCGTGACGGACCCGCCAAGGTAATCCTCGGCCGCCTTCTTCAGCTTTTGCAGGATCATGGCCGAAACCTCGGGCGGGGTATAGTCCTTGCCCTGCGCCTCGACGTTCACGTGGTCACCCTGCTGCTTCACCTTGTAGGGCACCATGCGCTGCTCATCATTGACTTCGTTCGCGCGCCGGCCCATGAAACGCTTGATCGAGTAGATCGTATTCTCCGGGTTGGTGATCGCCTGCCGCTTCGCGACCTGCCCGACCAACCGCTCGCCGCTCTTGGTGAACCCGACGACCGAGGGAGTGGTGCGGCCGCCCTCTTCATTCGCGATGACCTTAGGCTCGCCGCCCTCCATGACCGCTACAACGGAGTTGGTGGTGCCGAGGTCGATACCGATAATCTTTGCCATAGTGGTTGTCCCCTACCCTGATTGCTTGCAGACTCAGCATTACACCTGAGTGTTCTGCTGTCAAGTAATCTGATTCATCTACCGACGAAAAGTCTCATTCTCACCTTCTGATTTGAAAGCGGATCCGGAATGTTTTTCGCACAACAGCCATTGAGCATGATGAAGTTCGCTTTCGCGCTCCGAAGAAAGGGGCTGCCGGAACCGCATCCCAACCGCCACTCGTGCCTCCTCCGCAAACCCAAGTCACGCAGGGCGTCAATCCCTGGATCGTCGCCTCCGCTGTTATGATCGCGGCCTGCATGGAGGTGCTCGATACCTCCATCGCATCCGTGGCACTTCCCTACATTGCCGGGTCGCTTTCGGCCTCGAACGATGAAGCCACCTGGGTGCTGACCAGCTACCTGGTCGCCAATGCCGCGATCCTGCCGGCCAGCAACTGGTTCGCGCTCCGGTTTGGGCGCAAGCGCTTCCTACTCACCTGCCTGGTGATCTTCACCACCTCGTCCGTGTTTGTCGGCGCGGCCCCCTCGCTCGGATTTATCCTGCTGGCGCGTATCGTGCAAGGCGCGGGCGGCGGAGCGCTCCAGCCGCTCTCGCAGGCCATCGTGCTTGAAAGTTTTCCGCCCGAGAAGCGCGGCGGCGCGCTCGCGTTGTATGCCTTCGGCATCGTCGTTGCGCCGGTGATCGGACCCACCCTGGGCGGCTGGCTTACCGACTCCTTTAGCTGGCGCTGGGCCTTCTACATCAATGTGCCGGTTGGCATTATGTCTTTCCTGCTGATCCGGCATTTCGTGCATGACCCGGACTACGTCCGCGATGCCAAACCGGGTCCGTTCGACGGGATCAGCTTCGCCATGCTGACGGTCTGGGTCGGCTGCCTACAGATACTGCTCGACAAGGGGCAGGAAGATGACTGGTTCAACGCAGTGTGGCTGCGCTGGATGGCCGCTTTCTTCGTCATCGGCCTCATCGGGTTTGTCGCGCGGGCGCTTCTGGCCAAGCACCCGCTCGTGAACCTGCGCGCCTTTCGCGGTCGGGAGCGCGCTGGTCTTCCTGTTCGGCATCACGCTCTATTCTGTTGTGACGGTGCTGCCGCTGTTCTACCAGGAACTGCTGGGATACACGGCGTTCGCGGCGGGGCTGTCGGTCTTCCCGCGCGGGGTCGGCTCCATCCTGGGCATGCCGGTCATCGGCTTCTTGAGCAACCGGGTCGACGGGCGATGGCTCCTGACCTTCGGCTTCCTGGTCTACGGCATCGTGTCGCTCATTTTCGGCGATGTCACGCTAGCGGTGGGGCCGTTCACGCTGCTTTGGCCGACCGTCGTCACCGGCTTCGCGCTGTCGTTCGTGTTTGTACCCATCACTAACGTCAGCTATGGCACGCTGCCGCAGGAGGAGATCGGCAACTCCAGCGGCCTATTCAACCTGCTCCGCAACGTCGGCGGCTCGGTCGGGATCTCCACCGCGCAAACCCTGCTTACCCGCCGGTCAGATCACCACCAGAATGAAATCCTGAACTACGTCCCGCAGTCCGGGGCCGCGTTTCAACAGCGGCTCGGTGACATCACCGGCTATCTCGCGCACCAAACCAATCCGGCTAATGCAGGCGGGGCAGCGCAAGGGCAAATCTACACACAGCTCGGCAGCCAGGCGCTGCTGTGGGCATTTGTGGACGTCTTTCGCTGGCTGGCGGTGCTGTGCTTCATCAGCATGGCCGGGGTTTGGGGATTCAAGAAGGTGAAGGGCAAGGCCCCGCAGGGCGCGCACTAAGAAGGGCCGAGGCAAGAAGGGTAAAGGGAGAGGCAGGTTCTTCGTCGCTTCGCTTCTCAGGATGACCCCGTTCCGAGAAGATTGCTCAAGCGCGGGGGACGTCTCACACACTCGCTCAGGACGACGGTCCTCTCGCCATCAGGACGCACCCAGCAGAGCCAACCTGACCCCGACCCCTCACTGCGCGATCGGCGTAAATACACCCTTATTCTCTGCCGAAAGCGGGTTCACGCCGAAGTCCCACCCATCCAGGTTCCATTCGCCGCCGCCCAGGATCTCCACCAGCGAGTACTGGCCCAGGTTCAGGTCATCGCCCGGGGTCACGCGCATCCAGCGCCCGCCGGGCAGCACTTCGCGCGTGGTCGCGACCACGATCACCGAGCCGTCGGGCGCGCCGCCATCCGCGAGCCCGCGCAGGTCGGCTCCCGAGGCGGAGCGGAGATTCTTGTCCACCCGGAGCCGCACCAGCGCATAGGTGCTTGCAGGTGAGGCTTTCTGGCCCTTCTCGGGGACCGACGACGCCCCGTGCGTGTCGACAACGAGCGCGTCTTCACGCGCCGTCCCGTTTGTATCGAGCGCGATGTAAAACACCGGCCGTGCTACGTGAAAGGTCACCGCAGCTTTATAGCCGCCGAGCCGGATCAGGTCGCGGGCCCCGCCCTGGGGAATGCGCGCGGCTTTCACGCTGTGGCCGAGGTCGGTGTTCAGGTCGCCGTCCGACTGGCGGATGCGGACAAGCTCGGGCGTGTTGTTGTAGGAGTCCAGCGCCCACACGCCGGACTCGTCCGGCAAACGCAGTCCGGGCGCGACCGTGGGCTGCCGCGCCTGCTCAGCGGCGCGCGCCTCCACCGCCGCCCGGTCGAGCGCGGCGGCTTCCTGGGCGGCGGGGTCGTTCGGGTCTGGTTTAGCGTTTGGGTCAGGCCGAAAGTTTGGGTCGTGCTCGCGGTTCCAGCGCGCGGTTGCGGCCCAGTCAATCAGATCGGCAGGCAAATCCTCATCGTCGCCG
>CAXTUV010000195.1:0-6275 GCA_964247445.1 uncultured Acidobacteriaceae bacterium
GCGTACAACCGGCGATGCGGCAAGGGTACCCACGCGTTTGATTGTAGGGCCGCGCCGGCCAAAACGGGTCCGAATCCAGGAAGGACGTTATGCTGGGGGCGTGAAGCCAGTACCGGAATCCTTAACCGAGGAAGAAAAGCAGGAAGCGCTCCATCTGCTGCGGCGCTGCATCGACATCGACTCCACCACCTATCGCGAGGGCGAGGCTGGGCGGTTCCTCGCCGGAGAGCTGAAGCGGCGCGGCTGGGCTGTGGAAACCACAGCCGTGCCGCAGCCGGCGGGCTCGCGCGAGCAGGCGGAGCGCTGGAATGTGTATGCCGCGCCTCCCGGTGTCGCTCCCGTTGTGATTTTTTCGACGCACATCGATACGGTCCCGCCCTGGATCGCGAGCAGCGAAGACGCGGAGTGGATCCACGGACGGGGTGCCTGCGACGCGAAGGGCATTGCCGTGGCCATGCTGCTCGCGGCTGGGAGGCTGCGGGAGCAAGGCGCGCCCGTGGGCCTGCTTTTCGTGGTCGGGGAGGAGCGGGATTCCGCCGGCGCGAAGCTCGCGAACGAACAGCCCAAAGGCAGCCGCTACTTAATTAACGGGGAGCCGACCGACAACCGGCTCGGCATCGCCTCCAAAGGGGCTTTGCGGGCCGAGGTGCGGGCCAAGGGCGTGATGGCGCACTCGGCATACCCGGAGCTCGGCGACAGCGCCATTCACAAGCTGGTGCGCGCGCTCGATGCCATGCTGGAGGTGCCGCTGCCCACAACGGACGGCGTGGGGCCGAGTACCCTGAACGTCGGCCTGATCGAGGGCGGGCACGCACCGAACGTCATCGCCGACGAAGCGCGCGCGCAGGTGCTGGTGCGGTTGGTCGGTCCGTCGGAGGAGACCAGGCGGGCGCTCGCCGAAGCCGCGGCGCCCTGGGCCGAGGTGGACTACACCCTGGAAATCCCGTTTGTGCGGCTCCGCGGCGCGCCCGGCTACCCGACCATGATCGCCGCGTTCACTACGGACATCCCGGCGCTGACCCATTGGGGCGAGCCGCTGCTGCTCGGGCCCGGCTCCATCCATGTCGCCCACACCCCTGGCGAGCGGCTGCGCAAAGCCGAGCTGTGGGAAGCGGTGGATTTATACGAGCGCTTGGCCGGCGAGCTGCTCACGTCCTGAAGCATGTTCCTGATGTCGTGCAGCGCGGCGCTTGTTTTCATGCGGGTTTTCCCGCCGGTTTTTACCCTGATCCTCCGCATCGAGCCCGTCGAGAAACGCCCGCAGCAGGGCGATCTTGGGCTCGGCAAGCGCGCGGGTCGTCGTCAACCGAATGGCACCGGGAAGGGTGTCGAGGTTTCGCCGGAGAAACGCCGCCACGGGTGTAAAGGTGAGGTAGCGCGAGTCTCGGCCCACCTTGGCCGCGGCACGCAGGACACCAATGGCCCCGAGCTGCTCCAGGATATCGGCGTCGCGAAGAATCACGGCTTCCATGCTCGTCGGTTCGTCCTTGGGCTGGTGCGTTTTGATGGCATGGAGCACACCGGGTAGTTTTTCCACGGGAAAGCCGATGCCGGTAAGAACGGCCGGCACCTGCCGAAGCGCGTAGCCGACGTGGTCCCAGCCGGTCAGCTCGCTCGGCGCTTCGGGTCGGTGGCCGAGAAAGACGCCGAGGTCATGAAGGAAGGCCGCCGCGAACACGATGTCGTCGTCGTAGATTTGCCCCGCCCCGCACAGCCGCGTCCAGGCGTACAGCCGCGGCTGGTGCCCGTACTTTTCAGGCGGTTGCGCTTGCTCGCGCAGGTACCGCGTGAGCGCATCCCGCCACAGAACAGGCTGCGGTTGGGGTATCCTGCTCACCTCTGCTGGAACTCCGGTCGAAGGCTTCTCATGATTGCTCAGGCAACAGGTTAGCGTACCTGCGCTTCTTCCTATCGGGTACCCCGGACGCCTCATCACTACTTCCGTGAGTTGTTCCGTTCCGACCGCCTCCTTTTCCATCTTTCACCGAAAAAAGAAAATAGAAGAAGCATAATCGGGTAAAGTCAGGAGCAAGAGCGGCTTGAGCCGTCCGGGATTTGCGGCTGATGCGTCACCATCTTTCGGATTCCCTTGCTTTCCCATCGCGCCCCGGCGGGGCAAGAAGACCGGCACCACCAGCTAAAGGCGTCAAGGGTTCGCATGGCGAGTACACAATCGATTCGGCGAAGCAGCAGGGGTGAGTTTCCTCCAGCCTTGCG
The DNA here is from genome assembly GCA_964247445.1 of uncultured Acidobacteriaceae bacterium. Classification (GTDB taxonomy): domain Bacteria; phylum Acidobacteriota; class Terriglobia; order Terriglobales; family Acidobacteriaceae; genus EB88. Next base: position 2,218 of record CAXTUV010000195.1, read on the forward strand.
CTCGCTGCCGGAACCGGCCCGGCACACGGGTCCTGGCCTTACCGCGGTTGCGCTGATGATGCTGAACGATGCCCTGGCGGTGCTTGGTGCGTTTGTACTGGCGGTGCTGCTCCACGCGTGGCTGTTCCGCGCCTTGCCGTTTATACGGGCACTCCCTTCGAGCTTGTCTCCCCAACCCGCGAATCTTTGGTATCTGCTCGGTTTTTTGCTGGTCCTGGTGTTTGTTCTGCGCCGTTACGGCTTGTACAGCGGTGTGCCCGCGCGCAGCGGGCTCCACGAGCAGCGCTTGATCGCCCAAGCAAGCGCTACGGCCGGTGTTTTGCTGTGCGGCTGGCTCTACATGGCGCGTAACCTCGACGTGTCCCGCGCCCTGGTGCTCACCATGATCGGCACGACGGTACTGACCCTAGGAACCCGCCGCGCGGTGTGGCGCACGGTGCGGCTGGCCCGCTACGCCAAGGGTGTTGAAACCCGCAACGTAGTCATCCTGGGCACCAACCAGCTCAGCGCGGCTATCGGACAGCAAATCCAAGAGGATGCGTATCTCGGCTACCGCTTATGCGGCTTTCTGACCCTGCCCGGCGGCACTGAAACGCCGGAAGCTCCAGCCGGCCAGGTGCTCGGTACGGTCGACCGCCTCCGCGAGCTGGCGCGCCTTCACTTCATCGACGAGCTGGTGATCGCCCAGCCTTGCAGCATTGAGATGGTGATCCAACTGCTCGAACAGGCGCACGATGTGGCGCTCGATATCCGAGCCGTGGCGGGCTTTTATGTGGAACTGGCGCAGAACGCTCCGATTGAGTATCTAGGCGCTTACCCGGTCGTCGCGCTCCATCGCCGCGACCCGCGCACCTTGGCTTTCTTCATGAAGCGGGTTGTCGATATCCTGCTTTCGCTTCTTGCTCTGTTTGTCCTTTTCCCGATCATGCTCGTCATCGCGATGGCGGTGCTCGTGGACTCGCGCGGGCCGGTCTTCTATGTTTCCGAGCGCATCGGTAAGCGCGGGCGCGTGTTCCCCTGCTTCAAGTTCCGTACCATGGTGCGCGACGCGGAAGCCCAAAAACGCGAGCTCGCCAAGCATAATGAACGCGACGGCATTTTGTTTAAGATGGCGAACGACCCGCGCGTGACCCGCATGGGCCGCGTGCTCCGGAAGTATTCGCTCGATGAGCTGCCGCAGTTCTTCAATGTGCTGCGCGGGGAGATGAGCATCGTCGGCCCCCGTCCGCCGATCGCGAGCGAAGTCGCGAAATACGCGCTTGAGCACTTCCGCCGGTTGGAGGTGCTGCCCGGCGTCACCGGCCTATGGCAGGTGCAGGCTCGGTCCGACTCCTCGTTTGCCCGCTATATCGCGCTCGACACAGCCTACGTCGAGAACTGGAGCTTCTGGCTCGACCTGAAAATCCTGGTCCGGACGGCCCAGGTGGTGTTTCGCGGCACGGGCAGCTAAGGTTGCGCTTGCGTTAAAATTGAGGTTTAGCGCGAGGAGGAACCACGCCCATGGCAAAGCGCCGAGGCAACCCGAACTGGGGCAAACCGGAGCCGATCGGCCCGGTAGTGCCTACCATCACATCCTTTGAGCAGGTCGTCAAGGAGTTTAAGCTCACTCCCGATCAGTACGAACGGTCCACGCGGCTCCGGGAGTGGGCCCGCCGCAATCGCAATTCTAAGTACATCCCCGAGGCGCTGTTGGAAGCCTGGGGTTTTGAGATCGAGTCGACCCTGTAAGATCGCAGGGCGAGGCTAGGGCCGCCCACGCGCGGCCCTTATCTTTTGCCGGAAAGGGTGCCATGGCGTCGGAATCGACCCCGTTCTGCACGGTTGAAGAAGCACTCGCGGAGTTTCGCGCCGGGCGCATGGTCGTCGTAGTTGACGACGAGGACCGCGAAAATGAGGGTGACCTCACGCTGCCGGCCGAGTTTGTCACGCCGGAAGCGATCAACTTCATGGCCCGATTCGGCCGGGGGCTGATCTGCCTGACCCTGACCGAGGAGCGCGCGGACTACCTTCGGCTCGACCCGCAGGTGCAGGAAAACTCCTCGCGTTTCGGCACCGCGTTTACCGTTTCGATCGAAGCGCGCGAAGGCGTGACCACGGGGATCTCCGCCGCCGATCGCGCCCGCACCATCCGCGTTGCCATCGACCCGGCTTCGACCGCCGCCGACCTCGCCCGTCCGGGGCATATCTTTCCTCTCCGCGCTCGAAAGGGCGGCGTGCTGGTGCGTGCCGGGCAAACAGAAGCTTCCGTCGACCTAGCGCGCATGGCCGGGCTGCAAGCCGCCGGGGTGATCTGCGAAATCATGAACGACGACGGAACGATGTCCCGAGTTCCAGACCTTGTGGAGTTTTGCCGGACCCATGGGCTCAAGATGCTCACCGTTGCCGAGCTGATCCGCTATCGGCTTCAGCATGAGCGTTCCATCCTCCGCGTGGCGGAGGCGCTGCTGCCCACGGCATACGGCGAGTTCCGGATGATCGCGTACGAAAACGAAGTGCAGGGCGGTGAAAGCCACCTGGCCCTGGTGCGGGGCGAGGTCGCGCAAGCTTCTGAGAACGACGCCCCGGTTCTAGTCCGGGTGCACTCGCACTGCCTTGCCGGGGAGGTGTTCGGGTCGACCCTGTGCGACTGCCGCCGGTCGGTTGAGCGCTCGCTTGCCGCCATCGGCAAAGCCGGCCGGGGAGCTTTGGTCTATCTGCACAACGGCGGACGCGGGTTCGACATCGACCTGTCCACTGCCCGCATTCCAGGGTTACCCGGGGCTATCGTGCTCCACCGCGAGCAGCTGCGGACGCCTCCTTCGGGTTACGACGCGCACGAAGACCGCCACGCGCGCATCCTGCGCCAGGTCGGCTTAGGCGGCCAAATTCTCTCGGATTTAGGGATTCGCCGCATCCGCCTGCTCTCGAATACCCGGACGCATGTGCCCGCCCTGCAAGGGTTTGGGGTCGAGATCGTGGAGCAGGTGCCGATTCCGGAGCGGGCGGCAGCCGGGCTTTAATTTCCACCGGATGCCTGAAGGTATCCGCAGCCAAGCAGCAGCAGCTCGCGGCGCAGGTCGCCGCCGCTGTCGAGATTGCCTCCAGCTTCGAGGTAAGCCCGAGCTGCTCCGGCCATGGCCGAAACCAGCGTCCCAGCCTTTGTGTCGGGCTCGGCAAGGTGCAAATCCGGAGCGGTGCTCAGCATGGCCGCGACCGCCGCCCGGGACCGCGCCGCTGCGCGCAGGCTTAGTTCGCTGCCGTCGAGCTCGGCCCAAATCTTATAGAGCGCTCTGGAAACATCGGCCCGCCGCAGCTTAGCTCCGACGTAGGCGTTCACCAAGGCTTCCATCATCGCGCGCAACGGGCAGCCGTGTTCGCGCGCGCAAGCCTGCTCCACGGCTTCGGCGACCAGATTCAAGTGCCGGTCGAGAAGCGCGTATAGGAGCGCCTGCTTGTTGGGGAAGTACTGGTAAAGCGTGCCGACGGACACTCCGGCGCGCGCGGCGACGCGGGTTGTGGTCAGACGGCCCGACCCCAACCCTAGCAAAACCTGAATGGTGCCCTCGAAAATTGCCTCCACCGTTTCAGCCGATCGGCTTTGGACCGGTGATTTTCTTGGACTTAAACCTACACGTACCGCTGTCGCCATATGCGAAGCATAAACCTGAAGCTTCCTTCATCCAATCTACAGAAAGCGAGGGACACGGAAATGAGCAGTGCAGACAAGAAAATTGCATTGGTTACGGGCGCGAACAAAAGCATTGGGTATGAAGTCGCAAAGGAGCTGGCGCGTGCCGGTTGCACCGTCTACCTGGGCGCGCGCAAACCGGAAGCGGGCAGGGAAGCCGCGGACCGCCTCCGCGCGGACGATCTGGATGTGCGGGCGATTGAGCTCGACCTCTTGAATCGGGAGACGATCCAAACCGCGGCTGCTTTGATCGAGAAAGAGCAGGGCAGGCTAGACATCCTGGTCAACAACGCCGGGGTCATCTCGGACGCGCGTGTGTCAACGGAGTCCTCGGATGGGCCGCCGAGCAAGACGTCTCTCGAAGGTGTGGAGAGGACGATGAAAACGAACT
>CAXTUV010000196.1:0-6272 GCA_964247445.1 uncultured Acidobacteriaceae bacterium
GCGTCCGCGCCGTGGCGCTCCCGCAGCGCCCGGGTTTCTTCAATCAACCCTTCAGCGAACATCCGCTCGACGCGCCGGTTTAATCGCGCGTACAAAGCGGTGCGGTCCGGCGCGAGACCCAGCTTCAGCACCTTGTAGCCGCGCAGCGGGTCGCGGCCCGGCTCTAAGCCCGCGCCCAGCAAGCGAATCTCCAAAGCCCGCACCAGCTTCGGTCCGTCGTTTGCATGTATCCGGGCCGCGGCTGGAGAATCCAAGCGCCCGAGCAGACGGTGCAGGTACCCGAAACCGTGCGCCCGAGCCGCGCGCCCGAGCCGCTCCCGCAGCCGCGGGCAGCGCGCCGGTAGAGGGGCCAGCCCCTCCAGGAACGCCCGCAGATACAGGCCCGTGCCGCCGCAGACGATCGGTAAGCGTCCCCGGCCTGTCGCTTCCCCGGCAATCCGCCGCGCCGCCCGCGCCCAATCGCCCGCCGTCATCGCCTCGGTCGGGTCCAGGACGTCAAGCAGGTGGTGCGGAACAGCAGCGCGCTCCGCCGCCGAGGGCTTCGCGGCTCCAATCTCCAGCCCGCGGTAGACCGCCACTGAGTCGCAGGAAAGCACCTCGCCCCCCCACCGCCCGGCCAGGGCGGCGGCGAGCGCTGTTTTGCCGCTGCCCGTGGGGCCCAGCACCACCAGCAAAGGTTCTTCGTTCCCGATCATCATTGCCGCCATCCCACGGTACGACCCTCACTTTCGGCAACCTGGCAGGTTCAACGTACTCTAATGGCAAGGAGAGCTGGATGGGGAAGGACACTGCCTGTTGTTGAGCACGACAAGAAAGCAGCGAACCGGGTTGCCGACGCGATGGGGATGGGTGCTTGCCGCGGCGCTCGCGAGCTCCGTGCAGGCGCAAACCACGGCACTGCCTTCCGCTCCCTCCCCTTCCACAAATACATCGACACCCGCGGCGGCAGCACGGGCGGGGGCTTCCCCATTCAACTGCCGTCCCAGTCCTCCCTGGACAACCCTTACCTAGGCAGTATCCAAGCACGAGCCGCCGATCCGGGTGTCATTCCATTGAGCTTTGAGAATGCCATCCACATGGGCATCGAAAACAATCTGGGTTTGGTTTACGCGCGGCAGGGCGAGTTGGGCGAGAAGGCGCAGCGTTTGAATGCGTACAACGTTTATCTGCCGAACATCGATGTCCGTGGTGGCACGGGTTACCACGAATTCTACCTGGCTGCCCAAGGTTTGCGGGCTGATGTGCTGCCGGAGTTTACCGCCGCCTTGGGGCCCAACGCGCCGCAGATTCAGTTTCGGCCCATTACGAAAGTTGACGTGACCCAGGGCACCGCGACCTTGTCGCAGTACATTTTCAACCTACCCGATATAACTCTGATCCGTGCCATTACGCACCTTGTCAGGTCCGCGGACGCCAACTCCGCTTCCGCCCGCGGGCAGGTGGTGCAGAACGTAGGGATCGCGTACCTTCGGGTGATCGCGGCCGAGTCCCAGGTGGCCTTTGACCAGTCGCTGCTTTCAACCGACGAGAAAGTGCTGTACCAGACCGCGCAGGAACATCTTGTCGGCATTACGGCAAACCTGGATGAGGTGCGCGCGCGTGTGCAGGTGCAAACGCAGCAGCAAGCGCTGATTGCCGACACGGGCGCGCTCGCGAAGGCGAAAATCGCGCTCAACCGCTCCATCGGCCTCGCGCCCGAGCAGGACATCAAGGTCGCCGAAGCCGCCCCCTACGCCGAGCTGCAGCCCGTTTCGCCCGAAGAAGGCGAGCAGGAAGCACTGAAAAACCGCGATGACTACCGCAGCGCGCTTGAACAGCTCCAAGCGGCGGAGCTTCAGAAAAAAGCGGTTGCCCGCGAGCGCGTTCCAAGCCTTATCTTCAACGCCGACTATGGTGTACAGGGCACCAACGGAGGCGTGTACCACGACATCTTCGACGCGGTCGGGACGCTGCAAATTCCTGTGTTCCAGGAGCCGCGCTTCCGTGCCGACAAAGCAGCGGCGGAGTTTCAGGTTGAGAACGCCCGCGCGCAGGTGGCTAATACCCGCGAGCTGATCGCGCAGCAGGTGCGTTCCAGCCTTATCGACCTGCGCTACGCGACCGAAACCATCACGGTCGCGCGCAGCAATGCCGAACTTTCGCGCGTCGCGCTTGACCAGGCCATCGAGCGCTTCCGCGCCGGCGTCGAGGATAATCTTCCCTCGATTGAGGCCGAGTCAACGCTGGCGCAATCGCAGGGGCAGCTGGTAAATGCAGCGTTCCAGTTCAATCAAGCCAAGCTGAACCTGGCGCGGGCGCTGGGTCTGCTCGGCGGCTATCATCCGGAGTGGGGACCTGGCGGCCTGCCCGCGGGCGTGTTGAGCGACCGGGCTGCCGAGGGGCGGTGAAAATGCGTGGAGCGATTTGGGTTCTGTGCGGGCTGCTGCTGGCCGGCTGCGGCAAAGGCGGGGCCGGGGCGAAGTCTTCCAGTTCAAACGGCGACAGCTCCAGCTCCGCCAAGGGTGGGGCCACGGACAGCGGCAAAACCTATACATCGAACAAAAAGGGCGGAGCCGGGGGCGGCGCGACGGCGGAAAGCACCACCGGGGCAACCGCGACCGGCAAGGCATCGGCGGCCTCTGACCGGGGAAGCACGGATGCGGTAAAAGGTTTGCCGGTCATGAACCCGGGCGCGCCGGTTGAGCACAAGCCGCAGTGAGCCGGACGCGGGAAAAGTCGGCGGCCTTGCAGGCTCGCGCGGAACAGCTGATGCCCGGCGGTGTTGACTCACCGGTGCGCGCGTTCTTAGCAGTGGGCGGCGCTCCGCCGTTTGTGGAGCGAGGGCAAGGCGCGTACTTATGGGATGCGGACGGCAACCGCTATCTCGATTACTTCGGTTCGTGGGGGCCCATGATCCTCGGGCACGCCTTCCCGCCCGCGGTCGAGGCGATCCAAGCGGCCGCCGAGCGCTCTTCCAGCTTTGGAGCGTCCACCGCCGCCGAAGGCGAGCTGGCCGCGCTGGTTCGAGAGTGCGTACCGTCGGTCGAGATGCTTCGGTTCGTGTCCTCCGGAACCGAAGCGACCATGTCGGCCATTCGAGTGGCGCGGGCGTTTACAGGGCGCGATTTCATCCTCAAGTTTGAAGGCTGCTACCACGGCCACTCCGATGGTCTTTTAGTCAAGGCCGGCTCAGGAGTCGCGACGTTCGGGATCCCCGGTTCGGCGGGTGTGCCGGACGGGGTGGCGCGGTACACTATCGCGCTTCCGTTCAACTCGCGCTCGAGCGTAGAGGAAGCCTTTGCCGCTCGCCCGGGCGAGATCGCGGCAATCATCGTGGAGCCGGTGGTGGGCAACATGGGCTGCGTACCGCCCGAGCCCGGCTACCTCCAAGGCCTGCGGGCAATCACCGAGCGCGAAGGCGCATTACTGATCTTCGACGAGGTGATGACCGGGTTTCGGCTCGCGCTGGGCGGCGCGCAGGAGCTGTATGGGGTCAAACCGGACATGACGACGCTGGGCAAAATCGTCGGCGGGGGGCTGCCGTGCGGAGTCTTCGGCGGACGGGCTGACATTATGCGGATGCTGGCACCGCTGGGGCCGGTGTACCAAGCTGGAACGCTGAGCGGAAATCCCCTGGCAATGGCCGCCGGGCTCGCCACGGTGGGGCACCTCTATGCGCATCGGGACGCGGTGTACCCGCGCCTGGAAGCCCTAAGCGCGGCGGTCGCGGACGGTATCGCAGAGGAAGCTGCCCGCGCCGGGGTCGCGCTGACGACAAATCGGGTAGGCGCGATGTGGACCGGCTTTTTCACCTCGCTGCCTGTGACGGATTTTGGGAGCGCGAGCACGAGCGACACCGCGCGGTTTGGGCGCTTTCATCAGGCGATGCTGGAGCAGGGCGTGTGGCTGCCGCCCTCGCAGTATGAGGCCGCGTTCCTGGGCACCGCGCATACGGACGAGGACGTGCGGGCGACAATTGAGGCGGCGCGGGCGGCCTTCGCGGAGTTGTAGGCGTATGCGGATCGCGTATTTCGGCGGCTCCTTCGACCCGCCCCATGCCGGCCATCTCCTGATCGCGCGGACGGCGGCGGAGCGTTTGCACTTGGACAGGGTTCTGTTCGCGCCGACGGGGCGGCAGCCGCTGAAGCAAGGCGGCGCGGCCGGCTACGCCGACCGGCTTGCGATGACGGGGCTGCTCATCGAGGGCACGCCCGGCTTTGAGGTTTCCGAGGCCGACGCGCCGCGCGAGGGCGCGCCGAACTACACGGTCGAAACCGTGGCCCGTTTGCGCCCTGTTTTGCCGGGCGAGGCGGAGCTGTTGTTTCTCGCCGGGGCGGACTCTTTCCTCTCCCTAGCCCACTGGCGCGCGCCGGAGCAGCTGCTTGCGCCCGGGCGGCTGCTTCACGGATGGATTCTGGCGGCGCGGCCGGGATTTCCGCTCGATGATCTCGGCCGGGTGCTGCCGGAAGGCTTTTACTTAAGCGACGCGGAAGCGCAGCCCGGACCTGTGCTGGGGTATACGGTCATGCCTGGGGGCATGCCGGTGTATCTGCTGCCCGACCTCCGCCACACGGCAAGTGCGACCGACCTGCGCGCTGCCCTCGCGGTTGGAGAACCCAACCCGGCCCTGCCTTTCGCGGTAGCCGCGTACATCCGCGAACACGGCCTCTACGCCGGGCCATGCTAGGGTAAAAGTGTGCCGCCAACCTCTGAAACCCGCGCCATGGTACTCCTCGCCGCCGAAGTATGCGAGGAGAAAAAAGGCACCGACATCCGTATCCTTGAGCTGGACCCGATCGATTCCGGCCTGACGGATTACTTCCTGATCGCGTCGGCGACCAACACCCGGCAAACAGGCGCGATCGCGGATGAGATCGAACTGAAGATGAAGCGCGAGTTCGGGCAATACGCGCGCGCCGTGGAAGGCCGCCGCACGGGCGAGTGGATCCTGCTCGACTACACCGATTTTGTCGCGCACATCTTCACGGAGCAGACCCGGGCATTCTATGACATCGAGCGGCTCCGCAAGTCGGCGCGCTCGCTGGATACAAGGGAACTGGCCGGCAAAGCGAAGCGAAGATTGCGGGAAACCCCACCTGCGGACGAGGATTTTGTGATCGAGCCGGTGGAGGTCGTAATGAAAGAGCCCGCGAAGAGCCCCGCCAAGAAAGCCGCGAAGTCAGCTCCCAAAAAGGCCGCAAAGAAAGCCGCGGCTAAAAAGTCAGCGCCCAAGAAAGCCGCAAGAAAAGCCTCCGCGAAGAAAGCAGCCTCAAACAGCGTCATACGGGGCGGCATCCATGCGGACATGGAGCAGACCGCCCTGCCCGGAAGCGTGACGCTGGTGCTGCCGCCGGAAGACGAGTAGGCCCTACTGCGCAGGTTTGCCCAGGGCCGCTTCCACATAGGGCAGCACGGTTTGCGCGACTTTCTCATATCCCCGGCCATTAGGGTGTATGTAGTCCTTGCTGAATAAATCCGGCATGCCGTACACACTTTGGAGGAAGAAGGGGATTTCAGCTACGTGGTATTCGCTCGCGAGTTCGCCGTGCAACGGGAACAGCCCGAGGAATGCCGGGGTTTTTACTGAGGGCGGCAAGAGCGGCAGGATAGGCCGCATATCAAGCCCGGCCAGGATGAGCTTGGCTTTCGCGGCCTGGATCTGCTCGATCATGGTGCGCAGGTTGCGTTCCGTTTCCGCTGTGGGCCTGCTGTAAATGGCGTCATTGCCGCCTAATTCCAGCACCACAACAGCCGGATGCCCGGCAAGCGCCTGCGGCAGCTTATCGAGCGCATCGGCGGTCACAATGCCCGGTATGCCGCCGTTGACAACGTCCGCTCGATAGCCTGCTTGCGCAAGGTCTTTGCGGAGGTAATCAGGGTAGCTCTCGCCCGACAGGGCCCCGGTGCCGGCGGTAAGCGAGTCGCCGAAGCAGAGGACGGTTTGGGTGCCGGGGGATTGAGCGCGGGCACTAAGGCCAGATATCGCGCAAATGAGAAGAAATCGAGCTGCTCGCATGTCAGTAGTTCGATGCGTGTATTTCTTGTAACTCTTTTCCAAAAGCTCTACAACTTCCGCCAATTCTTTAGACCATTTTTCGCGCCTACGCTCAAAGGATGGTCCAAGAAACGTGGAGGCCAGGTAAGTGATGATTGGACCTACAAGAGGAACTTGTTCGACCAGCTTCTGCGTCGCGGAATATACAAAATCCTCATCTACGGGCTGGGGAAACCGTTCGGCCCTGGTTGCAAAAAGCTTGGCCGGATTCTCACTCATGCCAGCAACCGCGCCGCCC
>CAXTUV010000197.1:0-563 GCA_964247445.1 uncultured Acidobacteriaceae bacterium
GTCGCACTGGAACTTCCACCTGGACCCCGAGTGGAAGCAGTTCGCGGCCATGGTGCGGGCATCGGCTCGCGCCATCCGGGAGGTCAACCCGGATTTGAAAATCGTGCTCGGCGGCGTCAGCTCGGGCGATTGGCGCTGGATCGAGCGGATGCGGAACTACGGAGCGCTTGAAGATTTGGACCTGGTCGCGGTGCACGGCTTTCCGTTGGACTGGAATCACTGGCATGTGGACGAGTGGCCGGACCGGATTCGCGAAACCGAGGCCGCGGCGGGGCTGCCGGGGTGGGTGTCCGAAGTCGGTGCGTCAAGCTTCGGCGCGGAGGAAGTCGCGGCGTTCGGACTGGAGCGCATGGCCTCGCTGCTGGAAGGGCGCGCCGACCGCGTGCACTGGTACTCGCTCTACGACCTGCCGCCGACCTGGGAAGCCACCACGCGCCACAAGGAAGCTGAGGGCTCGTCGTACTACCGGCACTACTACATGGGCTTGCTGAAGCACGACGGCACGCCCAAAATGACGGCGGAGCTGTTCCCTTCGCTTGTGAGGGCAAATCCGGCGCTGGGTC
>CAXTUV010000197.1:573-6272 GCA_964247445.1 uncultured Acidobacteriaceae bacterium
GTGCCAATGGTTCCACTACGGGGACCACCGGCTGGATGCGGCGGTGGGGTGGATGCGCAAGCTGGGGGTGCGTTATCTGCGCACCGGCGTGAGCTGGGCCGACTGGTTCCGTCCCGATGCCGAAGCCTGGTTCGACCGGCAGATGGCCGCGCTTGCGCCGTTTGATGTGACGATGACTCTCTGCTTCACCCCAGACCACTTAGGCCTCGAGCCGCACTGGGCCAGCCCGCCGCGCGCCGTCGACGATTTCGCGGAGTTCGCCCGCTGGGCGGTGGCGCGGTACGCTCCTGTTTCGGCCAAAGCTGAACAGGAAACTCCGGCGCTCGCGCTGTAGACGAAAGGAGTTCTATGCGCAAAACGATTTTGATTACCGGCGGCGCGGGCTTTGTGGGCTCGCACCTGGCAGACGGCCTTCTGCGCGAAGGCCATTCGGTGCGCGTGCTCGACAACCTGACGCCGCAGGTACACAGCCGCAAGCTGCCCACGTATCTATCGCCTGAAGTCGAAATCGTGTACGGCGATGTACGCGACGCGGGCGCGGTGCGGCAGGCGCTCGAAGGCGCGGATGCGGTCTACCACTTCGCGGCGACGGTCGGCGTGGGACAGTCCATGTACGAGATCGAGCGCTACATGAGCGTGAACACGCTCGGCACGGCGCAGCTCCTCCAACAGTTGCTCGACACCAAGTCGCGGGTCGAAAAGCTGATCGTCGCCTCGTCCATGTCAATCTACGGCGAGGGCGCGTACACATGCGCGGGCTGCGGGCCGGTCGCGCCGCCCATTCGCACCAATGAGCAGTTGCGGGCGGGGAACTGGAACCCGGTTTGCCCCACGTGCGCGGGAGCGCTGACACCCCGGCCGACCGCGGAGAACAAACCGAGCGAGGTCACCAGCGTGTATGCGCTTTCCAAGCGCGACCAGGAAGAGCTGTGCCTCACCTACGGCCGCGTGTACGACCTGCCGGTGGTCGCGCTGCGCTTCTTCAACATCTACGGCACGCGCCAAGCGCTGTCGAACCCCTACACGGGCGTCGCGGCCATCTTCGCCTCGCGCCTCCTGAACGGGCAGCAGCCGTTGGTATTTGAGGACGGCGAGCAGCAGCGGGACTTCGTGAACATTCATGACATCGTGCGGGCAAACCTGCTCGCGCTGGAGCGTCCCGAGGCTGACGGGCATGTGATCAATGTCGGCTCGGGCCAACCCATCTCCATCGCGCGCGTGGCGGAGCTGCTTTCCGACCGCTTGGGCACGCGCGATCGCCTGCCGCACCAAGTGACCGGGCGGTATCGCTCCGGCGACATCCGCCATGCTTACGCCGACCTGACGAAGGCCCGCGCCCTGCTCGGCTACGAGCCGAGGGTAACGCATGAGGAAGGCTTTGCCGAGCTGGTCGATTGGCTCCAAGCACAGGAAGCCGAGGACAAGGCCGAAACCATGATGCGCGAGCTCACCGCTTATGGTCTCTCCGCATGAGCGGGGCGAGGGCTGCGCGCGCATTGCGGAGAAGGGTGCTGATCACCGGCGGCGCGGGTTTTATCGGCAGCAATCTGGCGGCGCGGCTGCTCGCGACCGACGCGCATGTGACCGTGCTCGATTCGCTGGCGCGGCCCGGAGTGGCCGCCAATGCGGAATGGCTGCGTTCGCTCGCCGCGCCGGGCCGTTTGACGGTCATCGAGGGCGACGTCCGCGACCGCGGGCTGGTGCAAGGAGCCGCCGAAGGCGCGACTGAGATCTACCATTTCGCCGCGCAGGTCGCCGTGACGACTTCGCTTGAGGATCCCATCGCGGACTGCCACACCAACATCCTGGGCACGCTCCATGTGTTGGAGGCCGCGCGGCTCTCGCGTTCGAAGCCGCTGGTGCTGTTCACCTCGACCAATAAGGTGTACGGCTCGCTCGAAAGCGTCGGCTTCACGCGCGAAGGTGATCGCTGGCGGTTCGCGGACCCTCTGCTTTCCGGCATCGACGAAGACCAGCCGCTCGACTTCCACTCGCCCTATGGCTGCTCCAAGGGCGCGGCCGACCAGTATGTCCACGACTACGCCCGCATCTACGGCCTCGCGACCGTGGTATTCCGCATGAGCTGCATCGCGGGCCCCCGGCAGCTGGGGACCGAGGACCAGGGCTGGCTCGCGCACTTCCTTTACTCCGCTCTGCGGGGCGAGCCGGTAACGATTTACGGCGACGGCTGCCAGGTGCGCGACATCCTCCACGTCAGCGACCTGCTCGATGCGATGGAGCTCGTTGTCGCGCGCCGTGACGTCACCGCCGGCCAGGTCTACAACGTGGGCGGCGGGCCGGCGCAGTCCATCTCCGTGCGCGAGGCGCTCAAGGCAATCGAGCAGCAGACCGGCGCGCGCATTTGCCTGGAGTACAAGGAAGCCCGGCCCGGCGACCAGCAGATTTATGTGAGTGACACGGTCAAGCTGCGGGCGCACACCGGCTGGGAGCCCAAGCGCGGGCTTGCGGCGACGCTCGGCGACATTGCCGCCTGGGGACGCGCGCACCTGCCCGGCTTGCGGCAGGAAGAGCCGTTGGCCGTGACCGGAGGCACCCGATGAGGTATGCGCTGGTCAACCCGCGTTGGAGCTTCGAGGGCTCGACCTACTTCGGCTGCCGCGACCCGCACCTGCCTTTGGAACTGCTCCACGCGCAAGGCGAGCTGCGAAAGGCCGGGCACGAGGCTTGGGTCATCGACGCACAGATGGAATCGCTGAGCGTTTCCGAGACGGCGGCCCGCTTGGGCGACCCGGACTTTCTCGTGCTGCCCACCGCCCCGAGCTACCTCTTCTGGCGTTGCCCGCCGCCCGAGCTCCGCGTTCCGCGCGAGTGGGTCGCTGCCCTGCGCGCGCATACAGGGGCCAAGTTCGTGCTCATCGGCCCGCACGGGTCGGTGACTCCAGCGGCCACGCTGCGAAAGACCGGGGCCGATGCGGTAATCCGGGGCGAGCACGATCAAGTGCTGCCCCTGCTCGCGACCCAGCCTTGGGCCATGATCGACGGCCTGTGCTGGCAGGATGTACAAGGCATGCACCTGAGCGAAGGCTTGGGCGTGACCCGCATGGCCGAGCTCGGCGCGATGGACCTCACGGACTATCCGGTCGAGCTGCACACCCATAAGCACCATGTTTTCGAACATGTGGACGGCTTGGGCGCGGAGCTTGAATTTGCGCGCGGCTGCCCTTGGTCCTGCTCGTTCTGCAACAAGACCCTGTTCCGCAACAAGTTCCGCGAGCGGCCTGTGCCGGTCGTGCTTCAGGAAATCGACGCCCTGCTCGCGCGCGGCGTGCGGTATGTCTACTTCATCGACGAGATTTTCGGGGTAGGCAAGCAGGTCCGGGTGCTGCTCGAGGAGATCGCGAAGCGCCCGCTGCAAATCGGCTTTCAAACCCGCATCGACCTGTGGGACGAAGCCGGCTTTGACCTGCTGGGCCGCGCCCACGCCATTTCGATTGAGTGCGGGATCGAGTCGATCACGGAGCAGGGCCGGGCGGAGCTGAATAAGAACTGCCGCATGTCCACCGACCGCATCGCCGAGCTGCTGGCGTATGCGAAAACCCGCATCCCTTGGGTGCAGGCCAACCTGATTCGCACCCCGCACGACGACTCGGCCCTGGTGCAGGCGTGGCAGGCCGAGCTCAAAGCCAAGGGCGTGTGGGTGTCGGAACCCGTGCCGATGTTTCCCTTTCCGGGCTCGCCCTTGTATGTCGAAACCTTTGGCGCGCAGCCGGATGACGAAGCCTGGGAGCGCGCGCACCGCCACTACCTGGGCCTGTTCGACTGCTTCAGCGACATTCAAGAGGAGCGGCCCGCGGCCTTGGAGGAGCTCGAATGCATGTGCTCCTGACCACGGATGCGGTCGGCGGCGTGTGGACCTACACCGAGGAGCTGAGCGCGGGGCTCGTGCGCGCCGGGCACCGCGTCACGCTCCTTTCGCTTGGGCAAAAGCTCGACGCGGGGCAGCGGGAATGGGTCGGGAGCATGCGGTCGCCGCTGTTCCAGGTGGTCGAAACCGAGTACCGGCTCGAGTGGATGGAAGATGCCGCCGAGGATTTAGCCCGCTCCACTGACTTCCTGCGCGCGCTGATCGATCAGCTGCAGCCCGACGTGCTGCACACAAACCAGTTTGCGTATGGCAACCTGTCGGACCAACTTCCGGTGTTGTTGACCGGCCACAGCGACGTGCTGAGCTGGTGGGAGGCGGTGCATGGCGAGTCCGCGCCGGATACGGGCCGCCTGCGCGCGTACACCGCGCTGGTGCGCTCTGGCCTGATGGCCGCGACGCGCTTGGCCGCGCCCACGGCCTGGATGGCGCGCGAGCTGCGCCGACACTACAGCGTCGACCGCCACATCGAGGTGGTCGCGAACGGGCGTACGCCCGAGCTGTTTGCGCCCGCCGAAAAGCAGATGCAGACGCTGACCGTGGGCCGCGCGTGGGACCCGGGCAAAAACACCGCGCTGCTGGAGCGTGTGGACGCACCCATGCCGCTGATGGTGGCCGGGGAGCCCGCGCCGCCCCATGGTCCCCCGCCCGAGCACCGCGATGCAGGGCGGGTGCGCTACTTGGGTAAGCAGAACGCGGCCGAACTGCGCGCGCTGTACGGGAGCACCGCGATTTATATTGCCACGTCCTGCTACGAGCCATTCGGCCTAGCCCCGCTCGAAGCCGCCATGAGCCGGTGCGCGCTGGTGCTGAGCAACCTGGCCACGCTCAAGGAAATCTGGGGCGACGCGGCGGTGTACTTCCCGGCTGACGATCCGCGCGCGCTTGAGGAGATCCTTCGAGCGCTCCATCGTGAACCCGCGCTCGCCCGCAATCTCGCGGAGCGTGCTTACAGGCGGGCCCGCGAGCGCTATGAGGCCTCCACCATGGTCCGAAAGCATGGGGAGCTCTACGCTTCCCTGGCGCGGGTCGCCGCATGAGCCTGCGCCTGGTGTACTGCGCGCATTCGATCCGCTCAGACTGGAACAACGGCAATGCCCACTTCCTGCGCGGGCTGCTGCGCGGGCTCGCGGCGCTGGGGCACGCGGTGATCGTGCTTGAACCGGCGGATGGTTGGTCCTACACAAACCTATTGGGCGAAGGCGAGCGCGGTACCCGGTCGCTCGCACAATTCGCCGATGTGAATCCCGAGCTCGATGTGCGCTCCTACGCGGACTTGTCCGAGCTGGATCCATTGCTTGCTGAAGCCGATATCGTGATCGTTCACGAGTGGACCGAGCCCGCCCTGGTCGAGTACGTGCTCGCACGGCGTGAGCGCCACGGTTTCCGGGCGCTCTTTCACGACACGCACCACCGCGCGTCGTCCTCGCCCGGGCAGCTTGCGAAGTTTCGCATTGCGGAGTTCGACGGGGTGCTGGTTTTCGGCGAGGTGCTGCGCCGCGTGTACCGCGAGCGGTTCGGCATGGAGCGCGTGTGGACGCTGCACGAGGCCGCCGACACCTCTGTGTTTTTTCCGCGAAAGGACGAGCCCGAGCGCGACCTGGTCTGGGTGGGGAACTGGGGCGACGGCGAGCGCACGGCGGAGCTCCACGAATTCCTGCTCGGGCCCGCGCGGGCCATGCGCGACCCGCTCGTGTATGGCGTCCGCTACCCGTCCGAGGGGCTTTCCGCACTGAACCAAGCAGGCGTCGCGTACGGCGGCTACCTCCCGAATCTTAACGCCCCAGCCGTGTTCGCGCGGGCGCGGGATGTGTAC
>CAXTUV010000198.1:0-2637 GCA_964247445.1 uncultured Acidobacteriaceae bacterium
GCTGCCGGATGTTGTTGTGGTTGAAGCTGCTCCACAGCCTGCGGAGCTGGTGGACGCACCCTTGATCGTGGTTGAAATCCTGTCTCCGGATGACAGCTATGTAGATACACAACGCCGGGCGCGCGACTACCAGAGGATGGGTGTTGCGAATATATGGCTTGTGGACCCGGACACACGGACGGCGCGCGCGTGCAGGGGAGAAAACTGGACCGAAACCACTTTGTTTCAAGTGGCGGACAGTCCAATCTACCTAGACATTGCCTCCTTGTTTGACCGGCTCGATAAATACATACCCAGCTCTCCTAATATGTAGCGATGAGCAGCTGCTTACTTACTGGTGGACCGATTCAGTCCGGAGATTAGCCTGAGCAAAACGTGATAGCCGGGATACCTATCTGCAATTGCTGGTGACGAAGAATCGTGCAAGTACCACATGAAGTGCGGATCACGGCGCGCCGCATCCAGTTTTGCGGGCGCAATCGTAATTGCCCAGAAAGCCGCAAAGAGGATGAGCGAGTTTTTCATCATGGTTTCTAATTGGTGACGCATAGCCAATACATTGGCAGCACACCCGAAAACCTTAACAAACCTGAACTTTCCCTACCGGCTGGCCTCCAACATCTGCTCCGCGTGCCTCCTGCTGGTCTCGGTCACCGTCGCCCCGGACATCATCCGCGCCAGCTCCTCGGTCCGGTCGCCGAGCGCAAGCAGGCGCACGTTGGTGGCGGTGCGAGCAGCCCGCTCCCGCTTTTCGATCAGGAAGTGCTGGTCGGCGAAGGCCGCGATCTGCGCCAGATGCGTCACGCACAGCACCTGTTGCGTCCGCGACAGCGCCTTGAGCTTCTGCCCGACCGCTTCAGCCGCGCGGCCGCCGATACCGATATCGATTTCGTCGAAGACCAGCGTGCGCGGCACGAGTAGTTTGCGCCGGCCCCGAGCCTGCGCGCCTTCTTCCACGCTGACCTTGAGCGCCAGGAGCACGCGCGACATCTCGCCGCCCGAGGCGACCTCGTCGAGCGGCTTCAAGGGCTCGCCCGCATTGGTTGCGATGCGGCACTCGACCAGATCCCATCCGTGCGCGGCCCAGCAGGTTTGCTCCTCACGCGGGATCACCCGCACCTCGAAGCGCACACGCATGGCCAGGTCATTGATCTGTTTTTCGGCTAAGCGCCCGAGTTTGGCGGCGGCATCGGAGCGGGCTGCGGAAAGCTCGCGAGCAGCGGCGGCGTATGCCTTTTCAGATGTTGCCAGCTCGACCCGCAGCGCTTTCACAATCTCGTCCCGGTTCTCAATCTCCGCGATCTTGGCCGCGACACTTTCTCCGTAAGCGATCACCTCCGCTAAAGTCGCGCCATACTTGCGCTTCAGCCTTTCAAGCGCGGACAGGCGATCCTCAATCTCTTCCAGGCGGTCGGGCGAGGCCTGCACGGTTTCCGCATAATCCCGCACCATTGCCGACACATCACCGACCGCAGCCCGCGCCTCGACCAGTTGCGAAACCTGCTCTTGGAAACGCGCGTCATAGCGCGCCAGTTCCTCGACGTGCTTCAGCGCGGCCGCGAGCGCCGCCTCCGCCGAGGCGGAACCCTCATACAGCAGCTCGTGCGCGCTCATGGAAGCGGCCAGGAGTTTTTCGGAGTTTGCGAGCACCCGCCGCTCGGTTTCGAGCGCCGCGTCCTCGTCAAGGCTTGGGGCGGCCGAGCTGATCTCCTTGTGCTGGAAGAGCCATAGGTCAAGCGCTCGCAGGCGGTCTTGCTCTTCCCGTTCCAACTCGCGCAAGCGGCCCTGGACGGCTCGCCACTGCCGGTAAGCCGCGCCCGTCGCTTCCGTCGAAAGTCCTGCGAATCGGTCGAGCAGCCCGCGCTGCTGCGCCTCATCAAAGTCACCGCCGGTTTCTGACTGCGCGTGCACCAGGGCCAGCTCCGGCGCGAGCTGCCGCAGAACCGCAACAGTTGCCGGCTGGTTGTTGACGAACACACGCCCCTTGCCGGTTGCCAGCACCTCTCGCCGCAGGATCACCTCCGCGCCTTGCGGGTCGAGCCCGTTCTCCTCGAGGATCTTTTCCGCGCCGGGCGTACCCTCAAAAACACATGCCACGACGGCCTTGTCCGCACCGTGACGCACGATGTCGCTCGATGCTTTCTGCCCCATGAGGAGAGCCAGCGCATCCACCAGGATCGATTTGCCCGCACCGGTTTCGCCCGTGAGCAGGTTCAGCCCCGGGCCGAAGGTCGCGATCGCGTGGTCGATCACGGCGTAATTTTCCGCGCGCAACTCGAGCAGCATGGGGTGAGCATAGCAGTCTTCGTACCTTGTTCGCCCCTTCCGTAAGTAACGTCTTGTTCAACTTTCTTAGGGTCTCCGGCAGCCGCCCGCAGCGCCACTACTTTTTACGCCGAATAGACCAGCATCCCCCGAAATGGAACCGCGGTACCGTTTTGGGAACCGACGTGCTTCCGCCCTCATATCTTAAGGCGCACGCTTAAGAAAATGCGGTACCTTGAGACTTGAGCGCTCCCGCATGAACCTTCTCCTGCTTCTCCAATCCGATGCCGATCCGAATGCCGCGCCGCCCCCGCCGGTCGAGCACGGCATTTCGTCGTTGCTGAGCCTTCTTCAAAACTCCGGCCCGGTTGC
>CAXTUV010000198.1:2647-6268 GCA_964247445.1 uncultured Acidobacteriaceae bacterium
GTATTGGGGCTGCTGCTTTTCGCGAGCCTCTACTCCTGGCTCATCATTTCGCGAAGCTCGGCACGTTCGGGCGGGCGCGCCGGCAGAGCGTCAAATTCCTGCGCGCGTTTCGCAAGGCAGTGCGCTTGCAGGAGATCGCGACGGTCAGCGAGCAGTACAAGCCTTCGCCGCTGGTGTTGGTTTTTGATGAGGTGTACGAGACGTACCGCCGGCAAACCGGCGGGGGCGGGCCGCCGCGCAACATCACGGCGCTCGAGCGCTCGGCGCAGACCGCATCTTCCGAGTCGCTCACCGCGCTCGAACACCGGCTCACCTGGCTTGCGACCATCGGGGCGATTTCCCCTTTTATCGGCTTATTCGGAACGGTGATCGGCATTGTGGATGCATTCCACGGGTTGGGAACCGCCGGGGCGGCGACGCTGCGCGCGGTTGCGCCCGGCGTGTCCGAAGCGCTGATTACCACCGCAGCCGGATTGCTGGTCGCGATCCCCGCGGTGGTGGCCTACAACCAGTTCACCGCGCGCTGCCGCGAGTTCGGCGCGCGCAACGACGACTTCGCCCGAGAACTCCTGAACTCGCTTGAAGAAGTGCAGGTGCGGGGCAGCATTGATCCCCGTCAGGTGGACCTCAGGCAGCAGGAGACTGCGGGAGAAGCCGGCCGTGGCGTTCACAACTAGGGAGGGCCACACCCAAACCGCGCTCGCGGAGATCAACATCACGCCGCTGGTGGATGTGGTGCTGGTGCTGCTGGTGATCTTCATGCTGACCGCGCCGGTGCTGCAGTCCGGGATTGAAGTCGCGGTGCCCAAAACCAAAACCGTGCGCGAGGTGACACAGCAGCGGGCGGTGGTGACCATTGACCGGCAGCAGAATGTCTTTTTGGGCGAGGAGCCGATCAACCTTGCCGACCTGCCCGCCAAGCTCCGCAACCCCGACCCATCGCACCAAGTGATTTATCTACGGGCGGATGAGAAAGTGCCCTTCGGCGCGTTCGCCTCGGTGATGGACGCGGTCAAGCAGGCCGGGATCACGAATATCAGTATCGTAACCCAGCCCTTGCAGGGAAGGTGAATGACGCGGAGCGGGTCAGAACGCACATTGTCCGGCCGGATACGGCAGCTCAAGGCGAGCACTCTGTTGCCAAGCGGGACGACCACGGAAGAGTTACCGGCTACACGACGTTCGACCAGTTTGGATACGAGAAGCTGGTGTTTCGCAGGTTGGGCAAGCCGCATGGCGGTGTTGAACCGCCTCTCATCAAAGAACCTGCGAAGGGAAAAGGGACCGGTAGCCCGGCCAACCGCGCCCGAACCGCCGAGCCGGAGGAGATTCCGCTATGAGCATCGTCGCGCAGGATGAAAGACTGATACATCGCCTTCGGGAGATCCACGGCAACAGAAACACCGCAGCCTTCGGTGTGCTCGACTTTGCTTCAGCATTTGGCAGCCCGTTGGAGGCACTGACTTACAGCAGACTTTTCTGGCCTGATTTTATCGAGTTTGAAGGCATGGTCTTTCCGGCGGCGGTTTTCGAATCGGAACAGGACCAAGCGCGTGCGCGGGCTGCGCTTGCTCGGAGTGGTTCTCGCGGGGCAGCGGAGCGAGCTTTGAACCGCTTCGAAATACCCTCTGATTTTTTCGCCTCCCATCGCGTACCGACAACAGACGAGGAGAACCGCGAGCTTGCCGAGCGCATGGCCCAAACCTGGCGAGCACGGCTTACGCAGCTGTTTCCCAATCGGACCTTCACTGTCGCGGTTGAACACGCTCCGGACGAGCCGCCCACGTTGACGTTTTTTCAGTGCGAGTGCACGGCTAGAATAAGTGGAAACGGGTAAACCTGATGTCATCGTCCAGCCACCAATTCGAACCCGAACCGTTCGGCAAGCCGGCTCTCGGCGCGCTGGCGCTCCATGTGGCCGTTTTCGGCGCGCTGGCGCTTTTGTCGGTGCTGCACATCCACGGCAAGGCCTGGGGCGACCGTACGGATACGCAGGGCGCGATCCAGGCGACGATGGTATCCTCCGCGCCGTCCATTCCGATCCCGACCGAGCAGACGCCGACCAAGGAAGTGCTCGCGACCGAAACGCCCAGCCCGGCCCCGGCCTTGCCTGCTCCGCAAGCCTTCAAGGCCGACCCCCAGGACGCGATTCCAATTCCCGACAAGCAGACCGCGAAGGTGCAGCCTAAAAAGCAGCTAGAGCAGCCCAAGCCGCAGCCGGTGCAGCATGTGCCGTTGATCTCGCCCTCGCAGGCCCGCGCATTGCAGCAGCAGCCGCGTCCCCGGGCGAACTTCGGTGAGGCCGCCCCGGCCGCGATCCCGCGTTCCACCGCGCAGGCCGCGCCTTCCACGCAGGTGAACGTGCAGGGCGGCAACTTCGGGGCGATGTTCCCCTGGTACGTTGACCTGATCAAGCGCAAAACGGCGGCCAACTGGTACAAGCAGGAGGTGGACCCGAGCACGGCAAACGGCGCGCGCGTTTACCTGACGTTCACCATCAGTCGCGGCGGCTCGCCGTCCAACGTCCAAGTCGAGCGCTCCAGCGGCTCGCCGACGCTTGACTCTTCCTGTGTCCGCGCCGTGCAGCGCACCGACACCTACGGACCGCTCCCTAGTGGCTACACCGGTTCCACCCTGCTGGTGCAGTATTTCTGTGAGCAGTCCAGACTTTAAACTGCTTGTGACGATCATGAAGCTTTCTCCCCTTCTCGCCCTCCTGCTGCCCGCTGCGGTACACGCGCAGGACTGGGTACGCACCGGCACCAACCTAGGCGCGGCCCGCATCCGCATCGCCGCCGCGAACTTCGCGCCCGGCGCGGGAAACGTGGCCGGACTCAAAGGTACGTTTGACGCGACCTTATATTCGGACCTTGAAAACGCCGGCATCTTCGACGTGGTTTCAAAATCGCTGACTCCGCCCGAGACTCCCGGGACGCAGCAGGAGGCGCAGCTCGCGAGCTTTTCCGCCGCGCCTGCCAACGCTGAAATGCTTGCGTTCGGGACCTTTGGTGAGAACGCCGGGCAGCTTGCCGTCACCGGCTTCCTCGACGACACCAAGAACACCCAAGCTCCCCAGGTGCTGGGCAAGCAGTACAGCGATGCGGCGACCCTGGTGGGCGCGCGCCACATCGCGCACCGCTTCGCCGATGAGATCATCGAGCGGCTCGGGGGCATCCCGGGCATCGCCGAAACCACCATCTACTACGTTTCCGGGCGCACCGGCGGCTTGAACGGCGGTACTAAGGAAATCTACGCGATGGACTACGACGGCGAGAACCCTCACGCCGTCACTCATCTCGGCACCATTTCGCTCTCGCCGCATCCCTCGCCGGACGGCGCGCGCGTCCTGTTTTCGTCGCTTGGTAAACCCGGGTGGTCGCTCCGGGAGTTCTCGCTTGACCTGAACCGTCCTGTCGCCTTCACCTCGCCGGGCGGCACCACGCTTTCGCCCGCTTGGGCTTCGAACGGCGCGCGCGTGGCGTACTCTTCGAGCCGGTCCAGCGGCGACTCGGAAATCTATGTTTCCGACGCGAACGGAACAGGCGCGCAGCGGGTGACCAGCTTCCGGGGCCCGGACGTTTCCCCCTGCTGGAATCCGAAGACGAATGCCCAACTCGCGTG
>CAXTUV010000199.1:0-6224 GCA_964247445.1 uncultured Acidobacteriaceae bacterium
TTCCAAGCGGGACTGCTGCAGCACTTGATCCTCGGCGGAGTGGCCGGCGCGGCACCCAGCGCGACGCGAACGTGCCCGCGACCACACCGGCCACTCCGCCGAGGATCAAGTGCTGCAGCAGTCCCGCTTGGAAGGAGCTCGTAAACAGATGCGCGCCTGAGCCGATTAATGAAAGCAGGAAGCCGAACAGGATGTCTGTGCCGACTACTTGTGCAGGGGCCAGCGTTGTGAGCGATAGCAAAGCAGCGGTACCCAGCGCCCCGGCTCCGGCCGAGGAAAATCCCACTTCAGCCCCGACCGGCAGCATCAGCCAGCCGAGCGAACGGGCTCGGTCCCGGCGAGGTGCATTGGGGTCAGGTCTGCGGAAGGAAAACGCAATCTGGTAAAGGGCCGTGACGACCAGCACCGCGCCCAGCAGAAGGTTGGTGACCTGCCGGGAGCCCGCCGTCGCGAGCCGGTTGAGCACCAGCGACCCCAGCAGAACGCCGGGCAGCCCACCCGCGAGCATATAGCCCAGCACGCGCCAGTTCACCTGCTTGCGCACGATCTGCGCGGGCGCGAGCACCAGCTTGACCGCCGCTGAAAAGACCAGTCCGGTCGACACCGCCACCGTCGTCGGCACGCCTAGAAACAGCACCAGCAGGGGCGTCGTGATGGTGCCCGCGCCTACCCCGGTCAGGGCGATGAAAACGGCGATGGTGAAACCGATCAGGTATTCCATTGTTTCAGGCCGAAACAGCCGGGGGCAGGGTCTGGATGTGGATCCCGCACTCAACCTTTTTGCCGGCCCAGCGGCCGGAGCGGGGGTCGTTGGGGTCGGTAGGCAGGGTGGTGCAGGGCTCGCAGCCGATGGAGCTGTAGCCCAGGTCGTAAAGCGGCAAAAGCGGGATGCTGAAGTGCTCGGACGACTGCCACACGTCGCGGGTGGACCAGTCGGCGAACGGGCTCAACTTGCGGACGGTGACGCCGGAAGGCAACGTAAAGTCGTCAGCTTCTTTCAAAGCGGCGCGGCTGCGGGATTGCTCGCGGCGCAGACCGGTGAGCCAGATCTTGTAATCGGCCACGGCGGTAAAGAGAGGCTCTACCTTGCGCAGGCCGCAGCAGCGGTCGGGCGCGAGATTGTAGAGCAGGCCGTGCTCGGCTTCCTGCTCTTTCACGCTCACGCTAGGCAGCAGGTTATGGAGGTCTAGGTTCCACTCGCGGGCGATCCGGTCGCGGTACTCGTAAGTCGCGGCAAAGTGGTAGCCCGTATCGAGGAACAGCACGGGGATGCGCGGCCGCAGCTCGCGCACAAGATGGAGCAGGAGCACGTCTTCCGCCTGGAACGAGCACGTCAGGCAGGCTTCCGCTTCGCTAACCGAGGCGAGTTCGCGGGCGAGCAACCCGCGCACATGGCCTAGCTGTGCTTTGAGTTCAGGCCGGAGGGGGATAGTTTCGGTCACAAGTGCACTTCCTTTCGCAGCACTCCGGCGCATTCAAGCAGCGCGAGCGCTTCCGTGACCGCCGCTTGCGTGTCGCCCACGAGCGCGTGCTCTTCCCGCGCGAAGGCCAGTTTGGGTTCGGCGGCGTGCGTGTAGGCAAGCACCAGCGCGCCTCCATCGGCTGCCTGGGCCAGCTCCCCACGGAGTACAAACGCGCCTCGCCGCAGCAGCGCGCGTTCAAGCGCATGCGCGAGCGTCGCCGGGCCTTCCAGCCGCAGCACCGCGCCGGAGTGGCCCCAAAGCGCGGCGCGTTCTTCGGCCGTCACGGGGCTGTCCTCGACGCGGGCAGCGCCGACCGCCCGGATCATCCCCGCCGCGACTGTCGCGTTCGTTTCCGGGTCAATCAGGATGAAGGAGCCGGTGTGCCGGTTCTGCTCATAGCGGTCGACCGCAAGCGGCTGCAAGGTTTCGATTTCAACCGTCGCAATGCCGTTCAGCTTCAGCTGCGCGCCTTCGTCGGCAAGGTCGCGGACAGAGCGCACGTACGCGCCGACCGTTCGGCTGGTTTGCTTCGCGAAGTAGCGGCGCGCCGGATCGAGCGGCGCGGCGTCCATCCACACCAACGATGCGGTGAACCGGGTCGTGGCTTCCGCCGGAGCGTCGGGCGAGACCAGCATGTCGCCCCGGCTTAGGTCTATCTCGTCCTCAAGCGTCAGCGTGACCGAAAGCGGCGCGGCAGCTTCGGGAAGGTCGCCGTCATAGGTCACGATGCGGGCCACACGCGAGCGCCGGCCCGAGGGCAGCGCGAGCACGGGGTCGCCGGGCTTGATCGATCCCGCCGCAACTTGCCCGGCGAAGCCGCGAAAATCCAGGTTGGGCCGGGCCACCCGTTGAATCGCGAAACGGAAAGGTGCGGCAGCGTCGGCGTAAGCCGAGGGCGGCAGATCCTCGAGCAGTTCCAAAAGGGTCGGCCCCGCGTACCAGGGCATCGCGCCCGAAGGCTCGACCACGTTGTCACCCGCGAGCGCGCTGACGGGGATAAAGTGCAGCGCGGCCCGCGAGCCGAGCCCCGCGAAAAACCCGCGAAACTCCCGCTCAATCTCCGCGAAAACCCGCTCAGACCACCCGACAAGGTCCATCTTGTTGACCGCGACGATGACCTCGGGCACCCCGAGCAGCGCCGTAATCGCGGCATGTCTGCGGGACTGCGGCAGGACGCCCTTGCGCGCGTCCACCAGCACCACGGCGGCGTCGGCCGTGCTCGCGCCGGTGGCCATATTGCGCGTGTACTGCTCATGGCCGGGAGTATCGGCGATGATGAACTTGCGTCGCGCGGTCGAGAAGTACCGGTAGGCGACGTCGATCGTAATGCCCTGCTCGCGTTCGGCGCGCAGGCCGTCGGTCAGCAGCGCCAGGTCGAGCACACCGGGCGCGGTTGTACCCTTACCCTCAATCGAGCGGACTTGATCCTCATACACGGATTGCGTGTCGTACAGCAGCCGCCCGATGAGCGTGGATTTGCCGTCATCGACCGAGCCCGCGGTTGAGAACCGGAAAAGGTCTTTCGCGCGCTCTTCGCTGAGATACGCGGCGACGTCAAAGTCCGGCGAAACCTCAACCGGCGCGGGCCGGGGTCCGTGCCCAAAGCGCGGGTTGAAGTCGCGGACGTTCTCGTCCCAGACTTCAGGGTCATGCGCCGCCGCGCCATTCGCGCTCGCGTCATGGGTGAGCGCGCCGTTCCGCGAGGAGGCCATCAAAAATAGCCCTCGCGCTTCTTCAGCTCCATCGAGCCTTCCTGGTCGTGGTCAATCGCGCGGTTCGCGCGCTCGGAGGACTTGAAGCCGAGGATTTCCTCGATGATCGCGGGGATGGTGTCGGCGTCCGACCGGATCGCGCCCGTGCAGGGCGAGCAGCCGAGCGACCGCAGGCGGCACTTAACCATGTGCGGCTCCTCGCCGGGCAGCCGCACAAAGCTTTGCTCGACCGGGATGAGCGCGTCGCCCCGCACATACATGGGCCGGGGCCGCGCGAAGTACAGATCCACCACCGGAATGCGTTCTTCATGGATGTACTGCCACACGTCCATTTCGGTCCAGTTCGACAGCGGAAAGACGCGGATCGACTCGCCCGGGTGGACGCGCGCGTTGTACAGATTCCAAAGCTCAGGCCGCTGATTCTTCGGATCCCACTGCCCGGCGCGGTCGCGGAAGGAGTAGATACGCTCCTTAGCGCGGGACTTTTCCTCGTCGCGCCGCGCGCCGCCGAAGGCCGCGGTAAAGCCGTGGTGGTTCAGCCCGTCGAGCAGCGCCTGCGTCTTGAGCAAGCCGCAGCAGCGCTTGGTGTCGAGCGCGATGGGGTTCGCGCCGTTCGCGAGCGCCCCCTCGTTGCGCCACACCAGCAGCTCCGCCCCGACCTCGCGCGCGGTGCGGTCGCGGAACTCGAGCATCTCGCGGAACTTATAGCCGGTGTCGATGTGCAGCAACGGAAACGGGATCGGCCCGGGGTAAGACGCTTTTTGCGCGAGCCGCAGCATCACCGACGAGTCCTTGCCGATCGAGTACAGCATCACCGGCCGCTCAAACTCCTGCGCGACCTCGCGCAAGATGTGGATGGACTCAGCTTCCAGCAGACCAAGATGGCCGAGGCGGGCGCGGGTCGCAGGAACCGGTACTGTAGGGGCGGCAGTCACGTTGGAGCGGATCTCCTTTGAAAGTTCATGCTTGGAAGGTATGCGAGCGGAGAGTCGTCAGCAACAACTGTAAGTTCGGCAGGGCTGGCGCATAACGATAGGAGTGCAAAAGAAGCTTTTAGGATTCATCTTCGCATTGCAGGAAAGTTCAGGTTGTGTTTTCAGCTCTCAGAAGAGCACCTTCACCCCGAACTGAACCTGCCGCGAAGGCGCGGCCGAGGTCACCACCCCGGCAGTCGGACTCGCGACGGCGGTGGCATCCTGGTTCGCGGCCGTTCCCTGCGTCGGCCCGGAGGAGAACACCACCTCATTGGGCGTTTGGAGGTTGGTATGGTTCAGGATGTTGAAGAACTCACTCCGAAACTGGAGACGCGCCCGCTCGGTAAGCCTGATGCTTTTAAGCAGCGACAAGTCCCATTCGTAGAAGTTCGGCCCGGTCAGGGTATCCCGGCCCGCGTTGCCGACCGTCCCGAACACAGGCGCTTGAAACGCCCCTGGATTGAAGAACTGGTTCGCGCGCGCTCGGGTGCTGCCGCTTGCGTACAAAGCACCCCGAAAGTTCGGGTTCACATCCGGCCGCACCGGATTGCGTGTGTCGCCCGAACCGGTCGGGTTGTAGCCCAGCTGCGGCGAGAACGGAAAACCGGTTTGCAGGTTGGCGATGGTCGCGACTGTCCATCCACCCACGACGCGGTCCAGCCCGGCCTTCGCATGGATCGGCAGGTCATAGGCACCGTTGATCGCGAGCAGGTGCCGGATGTCGGTCGCGGCCCGGCCGTAGTCGAGCGCCGGGTCCGCCGGAAACTCAATGTACGCGGGCGTGTTTGCCGAAACAGAAGTGTTCAGCGCCGAGCCGTCGTCGAGGTTCTTCGCATAGGTGTAGTTGGCCCGCAGCTGGAGCCCGCGGCGGAAGTCCCTTCGCACATCGACCACAAGCGCGTTGTAATTCGCGATGCCGTTCGAGGTCCACGAGGTCGTGTTCGCGAGTGCCGGGTTCAGGCGCGTGGTGGTCGGGTAGTAAACCGTCCCACTTGCCGTACCCGCGGGGCAAGCCGGGTTGGGGCAGGTCACGGCAGCGGGCTCGTTCTGGTCCGACGACAGGATCTGGTGGTACCCGCGTGAGCCCACATAGCCCACGGTCAGCGAAAGCGCGGGTGCAAGCTGCTGCTCTACTTGCAATCCCCAGGCGAGCACGGCGGGCGTGGAAAGGTCGGGTTGGACGTTTGAGGGAGATTGCAGCCCTGGTGCGCCGCCGGTCGGGTCCGCCACCGGCACGTTCGAATAGTTCAGGGTTGTGTTGTACGGCGCGGACTGGTCGAGCCGGTAGTCGAGATTGTCGAGCAGGCTGTGGTGGAGACCAAAGTTGGCTCGGACCGCCGTTTTGCCGTTTCCGAATGGGTCGAGTGCGAGCCCTACCCGCGGCTCGGGCAGGAAGCGCGCGCGGTTGTTCGTCAGCGCCGCCGTGCCGACCACCGGGTTCGTATCGATGACCCCGTTGGTGAAGTTGTACACACCGGCGCGGCCTTGCGCTTCGTTAAAGCCGTTTGTCGACTCGACCCGCAGACCGTAGCTCACCTGCAAGCGCTCCGTCGCCTTCCAGGTGTCCTCGATGTAGCCCGCGCCGAAAGTCGCGCGCCACGCCAGCTCGGTCGGCTGCGGGACGACAGTGAAGGTACGGATCGTCCCTTGCAGAAATGTCGCGAGCGAGGCGAACGAAGCCTGCCCGAACTGGTTTTGCGCCAGGTTATCGTTGGACTGGATGCGCTGCACCCAGCCGCCCGCTTCAAGCTGATGCGCGCCCCGCGTGTAAAAGATGTGGTCGTCGACCGTGAACAGATTGCGCGCGGTTGTGTTTTCCGACCCCACATTCGCGCCCGCGCCCGTGATCTGCGAGGAGCCGTTCGACGCGGTCGAGCCCGCGATCACGATAGCTCCGACAGGCCGGCCCACCAGAAACGTGGGGGAGCTTACCGGGACAGACCCGTTGAAGAAAAAGCCCGCCCGCGAATACCCGAATCGAGCTGTATTGAGCAGCCGCGAGGAGAACACATGCTGCTCCTGCACGCTCGCTACCTGCTCGCGCAGCGTCAGGTTGATGAGCGACAGCGGGTTCT
>CAXTUV010000200.1:0-6211 GCA_964247445.1 uncultured Acidobacteriaceae bacterium
CCGCCATTACCGGCCGGTGGGCATCGACACAATCGTGCAGCGCGGCGAGTGCCTGACCAGCTACACCCCGTACCAGGCCGAGATTACCCAGGGCACACTCCAGGCCATCTTCGAGTTCCAAACCATGATTTGCGAGCTGACCGGCATGGACATCGCGAATGCGTCCATGTACGACGGTTCCACCGGCGCGGCCGAGGCGGTGATGATGGCGGTACGTGTGACAGGCCGGGATCACGCGGTCGTTGCGCGCACTGTGCACCCGGAGTACCGCGAGGTGCTGACCACCTACGCGCAGCACCAGTGCACCCGGCAAACCGAGGTGGGCTACGGCTCTGAGGGTTCGACCTATGCAGGCCGGCTCGACCTCGCCGCGCTCGATGCGGCCGTCACGAGCGAAACCGCCTGCGTACTCGTGCAATCGCCTAACTTCTTCGGCGTGGTCGAGGATGTTCCAGCCATCGCGGAGATCGCCCACGCGAAAGGCGCGCTGCTGATCGTTTCGATCGCAGAAGCGATTTCCCTCGGCGCGGTCCGGCCGCCGATCGAGGCCGACATCGTTTCGCTCGAAGCACAGTCGTTTGGCGTGGCGCTTTCCTACGGCGGCCCCTACTGCGGCGTGCTCGCGGCCAAGGAAAAGTACCTGCGCCAGATGCCCGGCCGTTTGGTCGGCGAGGCGCGCGACAAGAATGGGCAGCGCGGCTTCGTCCTTACGCTTTCCACGCGCGAACAGCACATCCGCCGCGAAAAGGCCACTTCCAACATCTGCACCAACCAGGCGCTCGTCGCCCTGATGGCGACTGTGTACCTCACGATCTATGGCCGCGAGGGCATCCGCGAGCTTGCCGAGCACAACTTGGCGAAGGCTCACTATGCCGCCCGCGAGCTAGGCGCGCAGAGCGAACTCATCTTCGCGCGCAGCCCGCGCTTCCATGAGTTTGTGCTGCGGACCGAGGAAACACCGGCCGAGCTGAACGCCCGGCTGCTCGACTCAAAGATCATCGGCGGCTTAGACCTACGCCGCTGGTATCCGGAGCTGGGCAACGCAACCCTATGGTGCGCGACCGAGCTGACCACCCGCGGCGAGATGGAACGCGCCGCCCACGCACTTGCCGCCGCACCCGTGTTCGCCGGCAGCGCCCCCTAGAGGAGTTCCCCATGAGTGCTTTCGCCCCGGAACTTGAGATGGAGCAAGCAGCCTTCGCGGGCACCCCGCGCAAGGTTCGCCCGCACATCACGCAAAACGAGCCGCTGAGCTTCGAAAAGTCCGCCCCCGGCAAGCGCGCCTACCGGCTGCCCGCGCTGGACGTGCCTGCGGTCGATCCGTCCATCGTTCTTGGGACAGCGGCGCGCGCGACCCCTGCCGCCCTGCCGGAGCTGAGCGAGATTGAGATCATCCGCCACTTCACCCGCATGTCGACCTGGAACTACGCCATCGACCTCGGGATGTACCCGCTTGGCTCGTGCACCATGAAGTACAACCCGCGCGTGAACGAATACGTTTCGCGCCTGGAAGGCATTGCCGAAGCCCACCCCTACCAGCCGGAGTCGCTCTCCCAAGGCGCGCTCGGCGTCCTCAAGGAGTTGGAGCATTGTTTGCTCGAGATCACCGGCATGGACGCGATCACACTGCAGCCGGCGGCCGGGGCGCACGGCGAGTTTACCGGCATCCTGCTGGTCCGCGCTTACCACCAGTCGCGCGGGAATGCCCGCAAAACCGTCATCATTCCCGACTCCGCCCATGGGACCAACCCGGCGACGGCGGCCATCTGCGGCTACCAGGTCGTGAACCTGAAATCAAATGCGGACGGCGGCGTCGACCTCGAAGCCTTGCGCGCTCTGGTGGACGAAAACACGGCCGCGATGATGCTGACAAACCCCTCCACCATCGGCGTGTTCGAGAACGAGATCGCGGCCATCGCTGAAATCCTGCACGCCAAGGGCGCGCTGCTCTACATGGACGGCGCGAACATGAACGCGCTAGTCGCGAAGACGCGCCCCGGCGACTTCGGCGTGGACGTGATGCACCTGAACCTGCACAAAACCTTCTCGACCCCGCACGGCGGCGGTGGTCCCGGCTCCGGCCCGGTTGCGTGCAAGGCCATTCTTGAGCCGTTCTTGCCGACCCCGACCGTCCGCACCAACGCGCAGGGCGTCCATCGGCTCGACTACAACCGGCCTCAGTCCGTCGGGCGCGTCCGGATGTTCTACGGCAACTTCGGCATGTTTGTGCGCGCCCTCGCGTACATTCTCGCGAATGGCCCGGACGGCCTGCGCCAAACCACTGAAGATGCAGTGCTGAACGCGAACTACGTCCGCGCCAAGCTCGAAGACTTGTACGAGCTGCCGTATAAAACCCCCTCCATGCACGAGGTTGTGTTCTCGGACCGCCGTCAGGCCCGCAACGGTGTGAAAACGGGCGATATTGCGAAACGGCTCATTGACTACGGCTTCCACCCGTACACGACTTCCTTCCCGCTCATCGTTCCCGGCGCGCTGATGATCGAGCCGACTGAAAGCGAATCCCGGGAGGAGCTCGACCTGTTCATCGACGCCATGCGCCAGATCGCGCGCGAGGCCGATGAGAATCCCGAGCTGATCGCCGCGGCCCCGCACTCAACCCGCATCGCGCGCCTAGACGAGACGGCCGCTGCCCGCAAGCCGATCCTGCGCTGGAAGGCTCCGCCCGCCGCCACTCCGCTCACCCTTGACTCCGCCGCGAAGGAGTGGTAGTGGCCAAGTCTGTATTTGACGAGCGCCGCGATGAGCTGGAGCGGTACGAGCAGATGCTGGGCCGGGAGCGCGGCCGCCTTGCGGTGTCGCTCGATGTGCTGACAGACGCGCTCGTCCTTGTGGGCCAGCATGGTGTGTACTGCGTTTCGATCCGCAACCCGTCCATGCCCGCGCTCGATCTGCAAGCCGTGCTCGCCGGCATCGAGGGTGCGAAGGACCTGATCCAATCCACCATGGCGCTTTTGGAAGCGCGAAAGCCCGGCCTGTAGTAGCCTGAAGGTGCGCAAGCGCGCCCGTAGCTCAGCTGGATAGAGCGTTCGCCTCCGAAGCGAAAGGTCGCACGTTCGAATCGTGCCGGGCGCACCACCGCTCCCACTTGCGTACCCTGCTCTCCCCCTTACCAAAGACACGCCACGAGAGACTGGCGGCTGGGAGTGCTGCCAGGTAAGATTAACCCTACTTCGATGTCAAAATAGCATGGCTTTTACTTTCCGAATGGTACCGAATTGGAAAAGTGTTCCAATTCGGCACTGAAGTGTCGCGCCGGTATTAAGCTTTCGTTGACAGGGGGCACCGCCTGGCCTGAACTTCACAGAAGGAAGTCAAGCGGCGAGGGTTTCGGCGGCATATGGGGCTTCATCCACAGTTCAGCAATAGAAGGCAGTGGGCTACCAATACCGTCTTCGTCCAGTTTTTTTGGCTTGTAGCCCACCTCGCGCCTAAGCGGCGCTGGTACGGCATCGCCCTGGCTTTCGCGCGCTTCCTCACCCGGACCGCCGGGCGGTTTGCCCCCAAGGGCCGCAATGTCGACTCGGCTTCTCTGACGCCGCGCCTTCTCCACCGCTTTCTCGACCTGCTTTCCGTCCACGATTCATCCTTCCCTATTCCGGTGCGTGTGGAAGGAATCGAGCTCATGCGCGAGTATGCCGCGCGTTCAGGCGGCTTTGTCTGCTGCTCGGCGCATATACCCTTTATCAAACTTATCTCGCCCGTTGTACGCGGCGTAATCGGGGCCACCCGCCCAATCAGTGTGGTCGCGCGCGAGCCGGTGGGCGATAACCAGGTTTTGATGTGGAACGATGTGCCCTGCCAGGCGATCCCCACCGATCATGCCACCCTGCTGCGCAGTCGGTCGCTGCTGAAACAAAACGGCTGCCTTGTGGTGATCGTCGACAAGGAACAGGGCGAGTTCATCTCGTCCAACATCTTCCGGTTCGCGAACAAGATGCATGCTCCGGTCCTGATGTGGTTTTGCCGCCTTCAGCGGAATGGGGAGATTCTGCTGCGGGTCGTGCAGCCGCCTGGCCCCGAATGCAGAAATGAGCAGGAAATCCGAGCCAATTTGGACTTTGTCGCTGAAAACGTGCGCAGCATCCTTACCGGTGGGCAGATTGCTCCCGTGCGCGGCGAGTCTGCCCTACAGGAGGAGTCGCCGGAGATCCAGCGCTCGCGAGAGATCAACCGGATTCAACTGTATTCCAATGCACAACTGGAAACGCGCATGCGCCGCCTGCAATCCATGCTTATAAATTCGAACGGCACCGGCACACCCCAGCGCAAGCTGCTTGAGGAGCGTTTGTCGCTCATGCAGCTTGAACTGGAAACACGCTCCGGAATCTCAGAGCCGGCATGACGCCGGCCGCTTAGATGTGGCAGGCGACCGCGCCCCG
This sequence comes from uncultured Acidobacteriaceae bacterium, assembly GCA_964247445.1. GTDB lineage: Bacteria > Acidobacteriota > Terriglobia > Terriglobales > Acidobacteriaceae > EB88. The sequence continues at coordinate 4,401 of CAXTUV010000200.1, forward strand.
CTTCTCCAAGTATTTCTGGTGGTACTCTTCCGCGCGCCAGAATGTCTGCGCCGGAACAATCTCCGTCACGATCGGTTTACGAAAGCGCTTTTCTGACGCAAGCTTTGCAATGACCTGCTTAGCCACGCTTTCCTGCTCCGGCGAATGAAAAAAGATTGCGCTGCGGTACTGGTTGCCCCAGTCCGGGCCCTGCCGATTCAGCTGCGTCGGATCATGCAGCTCAAAGAACTTCTCCAGCAGTGTGTCGTAGCTCACACGCGAGGGGTCGAAGGTAAGCTCCACCACCTCGGCATGGCCGGTGCGATCCGTGCATACATCCTTATAAGTGGGGTTTGCAAGCTTGCCGCCCTCATACCCCACCGCAGTCTCAAGGACCCCGGGAATTTGCCCGAATCGCACTTCCACACCCCAAAAACAGCCGGCTCCAAACGTCGCCTTTTCCATACCTATCAGATGTAGCTGCCCCAGGCGGCGTTTCAGGCTAATTCATACCCTGCGAAGAAGTAGCCGATCTCAAAAGCGGCCGTGTCCTCGGCGTCCGATCCGTGAATCGCATTCTCCTCGATGGATGCGGCAAAGCGTTTGCGGATGGTTCCTTCCTCGGCGTTCGCCGGATTGGTCGCGCCCATCAACTTGCGAAAGTCGGCAATGGCATTATCTTTCTCAAGCACCATGGGAAAGATCGGGCCGGAGGACATGAAGCCCGTAAGCGATCCGAAGAACGGCCTCTGCGCATGCACATGGTAGAAGCCTTCGGCTTGCTGTTTCGAAATGGACAGCCTTTTAATGGCGATCAGTTTGAAGCCGGCTTGCTCAATCGCGGCAAGAACGGCAGCCGCGTCGCCTTTGCGTACCGCATCCGGCTTGATGATGCTGAATGTGCTTTGGGCAAAGAGAATCTCCTCGGGAATAGAGTGCTCCTTCAGTATGGCCTAAAAGAAAAGCGCCGCCCGATTCCGGACGGCGCTTCACGAAACGCAGGCGACTAGGCAGCTCCAACTAACCGAGGAAGCAAGCCGACGTGGCTGTTTTCGTAGAGAGCAAGAAGCCGTCGACGCATCAGGTAATACGATCCGGCGGCCTCCTGAAGCTGGAAGGGCACTGCGACCCAGTGCTGACCGGTGACGATCTGCGAAAGCATGCCGATGCGAACCTGCCGGACGGCGGAGCGGAGTCGGAGGGCATCACGGCGCATGCGCTCGGCGACTACCGTGCCTTCCTGCTCATTCCACTGGGTGGCATGCGCGGCAAGCGCAAGCAGGAGGTCCGCGTTAGCCCGCATTGCCTTCAGGCCGGCTTCACCGCCGAGGAGTTGCCAGATCACTTCAGGCTCGATCTCCACCTGCCCGCGCTGTGGCTCCAAGTAGTCGCGCGCTACCGAGTGAAGACCGGCAAGGTCAATCGGTTGCAGCGATGCGACGAGCGTTTCGAAGCAGCGGCCGTCCAAGTGGAGAGCTAACCGTTGCGCCCGCAGCGCAGCAGCCGCGAAAGCGGCCAGTAGGGCTACGAAGCAACAAAGAGAAACGGCAGCGTGCATAGTGACCTTTCGGTGACTTCAGTGACCGGCTTGGCCCAAATCGTAGCGGACGCGGTTGTGCAATGCAAGCACATATTTTTGGAGTTTCGGATCAATCGGCTTTCGGGCAGGCTCGTTGTGCCATAACGAGACACTCCAGAAGCCAACAACCAAGAGGTAGGACAGACTACGCGCATAGTAAAGAATTTGATAGCCGGGAGAGCTCGGTCCGACATAAAGTGCAAAGCCTACCTCTGAGGCGCTGATCAGCGACCAAAACATGAATCCTTGTCAC
>CAXTUV010000201.1:0-6195 GCA_964247445.1 uncultured Acidobacteriaceae bacterium
ATCCTGGAGCTCCCGCAATATAGAGTTCCCACGCTGCGCGGGTTGGGGCACCGCCTGCTCGACCGCGGCGGGGTGTTCCTGAAGCAAGCCGGGACGATTATCCTCGCGGTCACGGTCGCGCTGTGGGTCTTGAGCCATGTGCCTTTCCACTTTGGGCCAAGCGGGATGAAGCTGCCGGAGCTTGCTGACTCGTTCATCGGCCGGCTCGGCCACTGGATCGAGCCCGCCATCGCTCCGCTCGGCTTCAACTGGAAGATCGGCATCGGGCTGCTTTCCTCGATCATCGCCCGCGAGGTCATTGTGGGGACGCTGGGAACGCTCTACGGCGTCGACCCGGAAACGCACAAGTTGGGGCTCCAACAGGCGCTGCACGCGGACCTGACGCTCGGCGGCGCGATGGCGCTGGTGGTGTTTTTCGCGTTCGCGATGCAGTGCTTCTCGACCCTTACCGTGGTGCGGCGCGAAACCAACTCATGGCGCTGGCCGGCGTTGCAGTTTGGGTACATGAGCGTGCTGGCCTATGCCGCGGCATGGGCGACCAACGCGATTGTTTCCCGCTTCTTCTAGCACCCTGCGGTAGCATAGGTATCAGCAGACTCCTGCGCCATTTTAGGAAAGACAGCGCCTGCGCCCCTGCGCGCGGGCTGCTCTTCGTCGAGGAACGAGAGATGATTTCAGTCAGCAATGTAAGCATGCGCTACGGCGCGAAGGTGCTATTTGAGGATGTATCGACCCAGTTCATCGCGGGCCAGCGCTATGGCCTGACCGGTCCCAACGGCGCGGGCAAGTCAACGTTTATGAAGGTGCTGACCGGCGAGCTGGACGCGCAAAAAGGAACTGTCGTGCGTCCGCGCAAGTTCGGCGTTTTGCGGCAAGACCAGTACGCCTTCGACGCTTACCGGGTCATCGATACGGTCATCATGGGCAACAAGCCGCTGTGGGCCGCGCTTGAAGAGCGAGACCGCATCTACGAAAAGCCCGAGCTGACCGATGAGGACGGCATGCGCCTGGGCGAGCTTGAGGGCATCGTTGGCGAGGAAGACGGCTACGCGGCTGAGTCCGACGCGGCGGTGCTGCTGCAAGGCCTCGACATCGCGGACGAGCTCCATGAGCGCAAGATGAGCGAGATCCAGGGCGGCGAGAAGGTCCGGGTGCTGCTGGCGCAAGCGCTCTTCGGCCACCCGCAAGCGCTGCTGCTCGATGAGCCGACGAACTACCTTGATCTTGAGTCCGTGCAATGGCTGCAGGACTTTCTGCTCAAGTTCGAGGGCGCGCTCATCACCATCTCGCACGACCGCCACTTTCTAAACGCGATCTGCACGCACATCGCGGACATCGACTACCAGACGATCATCACCTACACAGGCGGCTACGACGACATGGTCGCCGCCAAAACGCAGGTGCGCTCGCAGCTGGAAAGTCAGAACGCGCAGCGCGAGAAAAAGATCGCGCAGCTGAACGAATTCATCGCGCGCTTCGCTGCGGGCACCCGTTCAAGCCAGGTGACGAGCCGCAAGAAGGAAGTAGAGCGGCTGCAAACCAGTGAGCTTGCGCGGTCCAACATCCAGCGGCCGTACATCCGGTTCGACCAGAACCGCCCGAGCGGCAAGCAGACCATCGAGATCGAAGCCGTACGCAAAAGCTACGACGGCGAGAACGCGGTCAAGCCGTTTTCAGCCACCGTGATGCGCGGCGAAAAGGTGTGCCTGATGGGCCGCAACGGCCAGGGGAAGACAACCCTGCTCAAGAGCCTTCTGGCCGGCATGCCGGAGCTGGAGCCCGAGTTCGCGGCCGACGGCGGCGAGGTGAAGTGGGGGCATGAAGCGCAGATCGGCTACTTTCCGCAGGACCACACCGGCGCGATTGATCACGGGACGACGGTGTTTGAGTGGCTGTACCGCTGGGATACGAAAAAGACCAAGGAAGAAATCCGTGGCCTGCTGGGTCAAATGCTGTTCTCGGGTGAGGAAGGGTTAAAAAAGACCGAAGCGCTTTCGGGCGGGGAAGCAGCACGGCTGCTCTTCTGCAAGCTCATGCTTCTCAAGCCCAACGTGTTGATTCTTGACGAGCCGACCAATCACCTCGACCTCGAAGCGATCAATGCACTGAACACGTCCCTGCAGAAATACGAGGGCACGGTATTGCTGGTCACGCACGACCGCGACCTGATTGATGACGTCGCCACACGCATCTGGCGCTTCGAGCACGGAAAGGTGGACGACCACAAAGGTCCGTACGCGGAGATCGCGGAGGCGGAAAGCGTGGGGGCGGGGCGGTAAACTTCAACGGGAGACGTGCTATGGACTGGACTGGATGTAGGTTTGTGGAGCGGGTAGAAGGGCGGCGAGGCGGCCAGCCGACAGTCGTGGGTACACGCATTCCGCCCGAAACCTTCCTGGATTGGACGGAGGACGGCTTCAGCGTCGACGAAATCCAGAGCAACTTTCCGTCCGCATCGACCGAGCAGATTCGGGGCGTTTTAGAATTCGCTCACCGGCAGCGCACAGCGGCATGAAGGTACTGCTGGACGAAGATTTACCGCACAATCTCCGTCCACTGCTGATTCAGCATGATGTTTTTACAACGCAGCACCTGGGCTGGGCCGGCGTAAAGAACGGCGCTCTTCTCAACCTAGCAACTGAGAATGGTTTCGAAGTTTTCATAACAGCTGATCAGAATCTTTCGTTTCAATAGAATCTTCACCAGCGGCCATTTGGCTTTGTTGTGCTCAGTACGAATCGCTGGCCGGCAATCGCACCGCACATTAAGTTAATCGCCGACGCTCTCCAGCAGACAAAACCGGGGTTAATGACCTACGTACAGCTGTAAGGAAACCTTTGCTGATCCTCACCGCACAATCCGTCACCAAGCGCTTCGGCGCGCAGCCCTTGTTCCGCGACATCTCGCTCACCGTCAACGACGGCGACCGGCTCGCGCTGATCGGCCCGAACGGGGCGGGCAAGTCGACCCTTCTGAAGATCCTCGCGGGCGAGGTCGATCCCGACTCCGGTGAGGTGAGCCTGCGCAAACGGGCGCGCGTGGCCTATATCGCGCAGGAGTCGAGCTTTGCCCCGGGGGCAACCGTGCGGACAGTGCTGGAAAGCGCGCTCGCCCGGGCCGGCGCGCCCGAGAACGAGCGCGAGCAGCGGCTGCGCGAAGCCTTCGGGCGCGCCGGGTTTGCTTCGCTCGACGACGAGGCAGCGGCCTACTCGGGCGGCTGGCGCAAGCGGCTCGCCATTGTCGAGTCAGCGGTGCAGGCCCCCGACATCCTGCTGCTCGATGAGCCCACCAATCACCTTGACCTGGCCGGCATCAGCTGGCTTGAGGAGATGCTGCGCACCGCGCCATTCGCCTGCATTGTGGTTTCGCACGACCGCTACTTCCTGGAAACCGTCGCGAACGAAACAGCAGAGCTGAGCCGCGCCTACCCTGACGGCATGCTGCGCTTTGCCGGGCCGTACAGTGCGTTTCTTGAGAAGCGGTCCGCGTACCTCGAAGCCGAAGGTAAGCGTCAGGAAGCCCTCGAGAATCGCGTGCGGGTGGAGCAGGAATGGCTGCGCCGCGGCCCAAAAGCGCGCGCGACCAAGGCCAAGGCCCGCCTCGATACCGCCAAGTCCTTGATTGCCGAGCTGCGCGCCACGCGCAGCCGCTCAGCGAGCGGGTCCGCGGGCATCGACTTTTCCGCGACCGACCGCAAAACCAAGCGCCTGTCCGTCATCGACGGTCTCACCTACGGCTTTGACGGGCGCACCCTGTTCAAGGACCTGAGCTTTGCCGTAACGGCGGGCATGCGGGTCGGGCTAGTCGGGCCGAACGGCTCGGGCAAGACCACTCTGCTGCGGCTCATCTCGGGCGAATTGCAGCCGCAGGCCGGGCAGGTGCAGCGGGCCAATGCGCTCCGCATTGTGTACTTCGAGCAGAACCGCGAGCTCGACCCGTCGCTCACCCTGCGTCGCGCGCTCTCACCCGACTCGGACTCCGTCGTTTACAACGGCAAAGTCCTGCACGTCGCAAGCTGGGCGGCGCGGTTCCTGTTCACGGGCGAGCAGCTCAACCAGCCGGTCGAGCGGCTTTCGGGCGGCGAGCGGGCGCGCGTGCTGATCGCCCGGCTCATGCTGGAACCCGCGGACCTGCTCCTGCTCGACGAGCCGACCAACGATCTGGACATTCCGACGCTTGAAATCCTGGAGGAAGCGTTGACTGAGTATCCTGGGGCGCTCATCCTAGTCACGCACGATCGCTACATGCTCGACCGAGTTTCGAATGTCGTGCTGGGCTTGGACGGCGCGGGTGGGGCAGGTTCGTTCGCCGACTACGGGCAATGGGAGGAGTGGCAGAAAAGTGCCCGCATCTCGAACACAAATGCTGCCTCACCCGTCAACGGGACGAAACCGTCCGCGAGCAAGAAAAAGCTCTCCTACATGGAGCAGCGTGACTGGGACACAATCGAAGCGCGCATCGAGCAAGCCGACGCGGTGCTGGCTGCGCATCACGCGCGCCTGGACGAACCTTCCGTCGCGACCAACGCAACCGAGCTCAGCGCCGCCCTGGCTGCCGCCTCGGAAGCGCAGGAAACCCTCGACCGCCTGTACGAGCGCTGGGGCGAGCTCGGCGCAAAGCAGGAGTGATCGCGATGGTACACTTCCTAAATAATGCCCCTGCCGAAGTTTGGCGCCATGGTGTAACTGGTTAACACGCCGCCCTCTCAAGGCGGAGAGTTCGGGTTCGATCCCCGATGGCGCTACCATTTCTCAATGCAGGGCAATGCATCCAAGTGCAAATTGCCTTCTAAAATCATCAATTTACAAGCAGAATGCTCACATTCTTGTGCATTCCCGTGCAGCGGAATGCATTGCCATGCAGGGGTCCATGGGGGTATGGTGTGGGGTACACGGCTTCTACCCTAAAAGCGGTACCCCCACCCATGCCTCTGACAGACACCGCACTTCGCCAGAGTCGCCCCCAGCCGAAGCCGTACCGCCTATTCGATGAACGCGGCATGTACGTTGAAGTTCGCCCGGGCGGTGGAAAGCTGTTCCGTTTTAAGTACAGGTATGAAAGCAAAGAAAAACTCCTTTCGCTCGGCTCATACCCCGACGTGAGCCTCAAGCTCGCACGGGAGCGCCGTGACGAAGCGCGTACCCTGCTCGCTACCGGCATTGACCCGAGCGCACATCGCAGGGCCGAAAAAGCGGCAAAGTCACGGAGCACAGCAAACACCTTTGAAGCGGTGGCCCTTGAATGGCTGGTAGAGCAAGAGCGGATTTGGGTGCCGCGTCATGCTGTACGGGTTCGCCGTTTGTTTGTTCGCGACCTGTTCCCTCACCTCGGCAGCCAACCTATCGTCAGTCTCACCGCTGCCCATCTCTTGCCCGTTATACGGTCGATTGACGAACGGGGAGCCAACGATACAGCCCATCGTGCCCGGCAAACGCTCGGGATGTTGTTTCGCCACGCTGTAGCGACAGGACGGGCTTCCCATGACCCATCCGCCGCCCTCAAGGGCGCATTGCCTAGGGTGAAGGGCAGCCACTTCGCCGCCCTGACTGACCCGGCGAAGCTCGGGCCGCTCCTTCGCACCCTTGACGGGTACACCGGTTCGCTCACGGTGCGGTGCGCTCTCCGACTCGCGCCGCTGGTGCTTGTACGGCCTGGCGAGCTACGACATGGGGCATGGTCGGAAGTTGACTTGGAGCAAGCCACTTGGACCATCCCCGCCGCCCGAATGAAGATGCGAGCGGACCACATCGTCCCGCTCTCCCGGCAAGCGGTCGCCATCTTGCGCGAGCTTCAGCCGCTTACCGGGCAGGGCCATTTGGTGTTTCCTTCGGCTCGGGGCGGGCAGCGGCCCATGTCAGATATGGCATGCTTGGCCGCGATGCGGACGCTCGGCATCGGCAAGGATGTCGCCACGGGCCACGGATGGAGAGCGACGGCACGTACCTTGCTTGATGAGGTGCTTGAGTATCCTGCTCACCTGATTGAGCATCAACTAGCCCACACAGTGCGTGACCCTCTGGGAAGGGCTTATAACCGCACAACGCACCTGCCCGAGCGCCGGAAAATGATGCAGCAATGGGCCAATTACCTGGACACGCTGAAGTCTGACGTTAGCTGCTGGTAGTCGCTTGGGAAGCGAACTATATCATGCTCTTACGGAAGAGCAGCATAATCGTTTGCTTGCGAACTCTGTAG
>CAXTUV010000202.1:0-6190 GCA_964247445.1 uncultured Acidobacteriaceae bacterium
GTGCTGCTGGAACGCAAGGTCGTCGGCCGCATCCAGAACCGCTGGGGGCCTTCGCGCGTGGGTCCGTTCGGGCTGTTGCAGCCCTTGGCCGACGGGGCGAAGCTATTCCTGAAAGAAGACCTGCTGCCCTCGGGCGTATACCGGCCGCTGTACATTGCGGCTCCGGTCATCGCGCTGATTTGCGCCCTCACCTCGATCGCCGTCGTGCCTTTCGGCGCGAATGTCCAGTGGCACGGGGTAGATCTGTTTGAGATTGCAGACGTCAACATCGGCTTGCTCATCATCCTGGGCGTGACTTCGGTCGGCGTGTACGGCATCGCGCTTTCCGGCTGGTCGTCGAACAACAAATACTCGCTGCTTGGGTCGCTTCGGGCTTCCGCGCAGCTGATTTCGTACGAGCTTGCGCTCGGGCTTTCGCTGGTTGGGGTGGTCATGCGGGCTGGGTCGCTGCGCTTGCGCGACATCGTCGATTCGCAAGCGCACCACGGTCTGCTGAGCTGGAATGTTTTCGGCGGGCTCCAGTTTGTCGCATTTTTCATTTATCTGATGGCCGCCTACGCCGAGACCAACCGCACCCCATTTGATCTACCCGAGGCGGAAAGCGAACTGGCCGCTGGTTATCACACGGAGTACTCCTCGATGAAGTTCGCGATGTTCTTCATGGCCGAGTACGCGAACATGATCACGGTGGGCTGCGTCGCCACCCTTTTGTTCTTCGGCGGATGGACAAGTCCGCTCGGACACCTTCTCCCTGACAACTTCGGTGGAACATTTATCGCGGCGATACTGCCGATCTTATGGTTCGTGGTCAAGGTATTCCTGTTCCTGTTCTTGTACATCTGGGTGCGCGGCACTTTGCCCCGCTTCCGCTACGATCAGCTAATGGGCTTCGGCTGGAAGTTCTTGATGCCCTTATCCGTGCTCAACATTCTGTTTTCGAGCCTCTGGTTCAGCTGGCGCGGGGCGATCTAGCGGCAGTGTAATCGATTGCAGAAAGGCCTCCGCGCAAAACGGAGGCCTTCGCGTTTCAGAGCACAAAACCGTGGGGTACAATCGAGTTTCCCCGGAAGGTTCGGGGGCTGACCCTCATGTACGTCTTCCTTTTCCTTATCTTCGCGGTTCTCTGCATCGGCGGCGCAGTGAACTTGCTGCTGTCTCGCCAGCCTATCAACTCCGCGCTTTCCTTGATTGTTGTCATGACCTCACTGGCGGTGCTGTACCTGCTGCTCGGGGCGGAGTTTCTTGCAGCCGTTCAGGTCATCGTGTACTCAGGCGCAATCATGGTGCTGTTCACTTTCGTCATCATGCTCCTCAATGCCTCATCCGAGGACCGCTCGACAAACGTGAGCAAGGTCGCGTACGGCGCGGGTCTCCCCGGTGTGGTCGCGCTGGTCTGCCTCTTGTCCTACGTCTTCCTGCATGAGGGATTAAAGCTGGGCACTACATCGCTGAGCGATCCGGTTACAACCACTTCCGCGCTTTCGCAGCTCTTGTTCCGCGACCTGCTGCTTCCCTTCGAGGTCACCTCCGTGCTCATCCTCATCGCCATCTTGGGCGCGGTCGCGCTCGCCCGCAAGGAGCCCGGCAAGTGACTGTTCCGATCGCTTGGTACCTGATTCTTTCGGCCATTCTTTTCTCGCTCGGCGTCGGCGCGTTCCTGGTCAAGCGGAACATCATCACGATCTTCATGTCGATCGAGCTGATGCTGAACGCGGTCAACCTGGCCTTTGTCGCCTTCTCGCACCAGCGGCATGAGCCCGCAGGGCAGCTGTTTGTCTTCTTCGTCATGGTGGTGGCCGCGGCGGAAGCAGCTGTAGGCCTCGCGATCATCATCGCCATCTTCCGTGCCCGTAACACGCTCAACGTCGACCAAGTGGACCTGATGAAGTTATGAACCTGCACCTCGGTTGGATCCCGCTGCTCCCCCTTCTCGGCTTCCTGGTCAACGGCACGATCGGCCGGCGCATGTCGCGACCGCTGGTCTCCGCCGTCGCGCTGCTTACGGTGCTCGGCTCGTTCTGCCTGGTCGGGAACGCGGCGCTTCAGTTCCACGGCGCGCACACTGAAGTCCTTATCCCTTGGATCACCGCCGGGGCGTTCCACGCCGATTTCGCCTTCACGGTCGACCAGCTCACGCTCGTGTTCCTGTTCGTCATCACGGGCATCGGCTTCCTGATCCATCTCTATTCGGTAGGCTACATGGCGCACGAGGAAGGCTTTTGGCGGTTCATGGCCTACCTCAACCTGTTCATGTTCTTCATGCTGACGCTGGTGATGGCGGAAAACTTCCTGCTGCTGTTCGTCGGCTGGGAGGGCGTGGGCCTCGCCTCATACCTCCTGATCGGCTACTACTTCGACCGCGACTCGGCCGCTAATGCCGGGCGTAAGGCGTTCGTGGTCAACCGCGTGGGCGACTTCGGCTTCCTGCTCGCGATGTTTCTGGTGATTGTCCATTTCGGTACGCTGTCGTTCCAGGCGGTGTTCACGAGCTTGCTCGCTCAACCCGGGTTGCAGGGCGGCTGGCTGACCGCGATCGCGCTGTGCCTGCTGGTCGGCGCTGCCGGCAAGTCGGCGCAGATTCCCCTGTATGTTTGGCTGCCCGACGCGATGGAAGGCCCGACGCCGGTGTCCGCGCTCATCCACGCCGCGACCATGGTGACGGCGGGCGTGTATATGGTCGCGCGCGCACACCCGATCTTCGACCGCTCCCCATTCGCGCTCGGCACAGTCGCGGTCATCGGCTGCGCGACCGCGTTCTTCGCCGCGACCATCGGCCTGATGCAGACCGACATTAAGCGTGTGCTGGCGTACTCGACTGTCTCGCAGCTGGGCTATATGTTCCTGGCCTGCGGGGTCGCCGCGTACTCGTCCGCGATCTTCCACGTCGTGACCCACGCCTTCTTCAAGGCGCTCTTGTTCCTCGCGGCCGGGTCTGTTATCCACGCGCTCTCGGGCGAGCAAGATATGCGGCAGATGGGCGGGCTCCGGACCAAAATTCCGATCACCTTCTGGACGATGACCGCCGGGGTCGTCGCCATCGCGGGCATCCCGCCGTTCTCGGGGTTTTTCTCGAAGGACGAGATCCTATACCAGACCTTCTCCTCGCCACTGCCGGGCGCGAAGCTGCTTTGGCTGATCGGGCTGACCACCGCGGGCATCACCAGCTTCTATATGTTCCGGCTGTACTTCCTCACGTTCTTCGGGGACTACCGCGCAACGGTCGCGCAGGCACACACCCCCGAGCCGACCCACCATGCCGAGGCCTCCCAGGGCATGGCTGAAGCCTCGACCGCCCACGCCGCCCCGCATGCCGCGATTCATGCGCCCGACACGCACGGAAGCCACGGCGAGCCGCACGAGTCGCCCTGGAGGATGGTGGGGCCGCTCGTGATTCTGGCCATCGGCGCGGTGTTCGGCGGATTCCTGAGCCTGCCGGGCGAGCACGGCTTCTTACGCGAGTTTCTCTCGCCGGTGCTCTCGGTCGTGAGCGAGCAGGCCCGGGCAGAAAACACGGGGCTCGAAATCACGCTCGCTGTCGTCTCCACCCTGGTCGCGCTCACCGGGCTTGGCATCGCATATGTCATGTACATGCAGCGCCCGGCTCTCCCGGCCGAGCTGGCTGCCCGCTACCGCGCTGTGTACCGGCTGCTGCTGGAGAAATACCGCATCGATGAGCTGTATGACGCCGCGATTGTCCGCCCGACCGTTTCCTTCTCGCGCTATATCCTGAGCGCGTTCGTCGACAGCGGCCTGATCACTGGCGGTGCGTTCGGTCTCGGGGCGGGCGTCCGCGGTCTGGGCGCGATCACACAACGCATGCAGTCGGGCAACATTCGCTCCTACGCGGGCTGGCTCGCGGTCGGCGCGGCAGTGCTGCTCGCGCTTGTGCTGTTCGGCCTCGGCACCCACTTCACCCCTGTCGCGGTTATCACGAGGTAACGGAACTTGCTGAACGAACACATCCTCACCATCGCGATCCTCGTTCCGGTCCTCGGCGCGCTGCTGATTGCTGTGCTGCCGCGCGAGGGCCACTCGGTCCAGTACACCGCGCTCGGCGTATCGCTGCTGTTTTTCGCCTGTACGCTGCACCTGCCTTTCCACTACGACTACCGGACGACCTCGTTCCAGTTCGAGGAGAACTACGGCTGGATCCCGAACCCGAACATTCACTACCATGTCGGGGTTGACGGGATCTCGCTCTGGCTTTCGGTGCTGACCGGCTTCCTCGCCCCCCTGGGCGTACTCGCGAGCTGGAAAGCGATCGCGACGCGCACCAAGGAGTTTTACTTCTTCTTCCTGCTCCAGCAGACCGCGATGCTGGGCGTGTTTGTCTCGCTCGACCTGTTCCTGTATTACGGCTTTTGGGAGCTTTCGCTGATCCCCATGGCGATCCTCATCGCGATGTTCGGCCGCACGAAGGGCACCGCCGCCGCGATTAAGTTCTTCCTCTACACGTTCATTCCGTCAGCGCTGTTCCTGGTCGCGATCCTGTACCTATACGCAAAATCCGGCACCTTCGACTTCGTCGAGCTGCAAGCGATGCTCGGCCGCGGGCAGCTCGGCATCGGGCCGACCGCGCTGGCTTGGACGGCATTCGCCTTCCTGTTCGCCTTCGCGGTCAAGGTGCCGGTGTTTCCGCTGCACGGTTGGCTGGCCGATGTGTTTTCCGAAGCCCCGACCGCCATGGCCATCGTGGTCGCGGGCAAGCTGGGGCTCTACTCGCTCATCCGCTTCAATCTGGGCCTCTTCCCTGCCCAGTCGCGGCAGTTCGCCCCGTGGATGGTCGCGCTCGCGGCGATCGGCGTGCTGTACGGGTCGTTGAACGCGCTGGTGGCCCGCGACCTGAAACGGGTGGTGGCTTTCGGCACCCTGGCCGCGCTCTCCTTCTGCACCCTCGGTATCTTCTGCTTTTCCATCGCTTCGCTCGACGGCGCGGTCTACCAAACCCTGAATGAAGGCATCATCGGCGGCGCGCTCCTGTCCATTCTCGGCATCCTGTACGAGCGGTACGGCACCTACGAGACCATCGAGTACGGCGGCCTGGCGGCGCGCCTCCCTTGGATGGTGACTTTCACGGTGATTACGGTGCTCGCGCTGGTCGGCCTGCCGATCCTGAACGGCTTCGTCGGCGAGTTCCTGGTGCTTTCTTCCGCTTTCGCGACGCACCTGGCTTGGGGCATCACCGCCACGCTCGGCGTGATCTTCTCAGCAGCCTACGCGCTCACCTTTGTTCAAAATGTCTTCTATGGCCGGCAAACCGTGCTGGTGACCGGGCGCGCGGGCATCCGCGATGTCGTCGGCCGCGAGCACCTGATGCTTTGGCCGTTCATCCTGCTCATGTTCATCATGGGCGTCGCCTCGCCCTACTGGATGCGCGCCATTACCCCGGCCGTCGCGGGCTATTCGAATGACCGGCACCACGCCGCCCCAGCCGTTACCGCCGCGGAGGCCCAATGAACCCGTCCCTGCTCCGCATCCTCCCTGAGGTGGCCCTGACCATCACGGGTATCGCCATTATGATGCTCGACCCCATCCTGCCCAAGGGCATGTCGCGCCGCAGCATGGGCTGGCTCGCCTTTACCGGCACGCTGGTGGCGCTCATCTTCTCCATCCAGCAGATTCACCTCGCGCCCGGCACGGCGTACTTCGAGACCATCCGCACGGACGCATTTTCGGGTTTCTTCCACGTCCTGATCGCGGGCATTGTGCTGGTGTCGCTCCTGACCACGCTTGCCTCAGTCAAAGCCGACCAGGAAAACCTGGGCGAGATGTTCGCGCTGATCATCTTCGGCGCGGTCGGGTCGATGCTGATGACCTCCGCGGTCGAGCTGCTGCTGGTCTTTATTGCGCTGGAGATTTCGTCCATTTCGAGCTACATCCTCGCGGGCTTCCGGCGCAAAACCGGCAAGAGCCCCGAGTCTGCGATTAAGTACTTCCTGCTCGGCTCGTTCGCGACCGCGTTCTTCTTGTACGGCATTGCGCTCTTGTACGGCGCGACCGGCACCACCCGCACCTCACACATCGCCGCGCTGCTGCCCGGCTCGCAGGCCCCGCTGCTCGCGACCCTCGGCGTCGGCATGATCCTGGTCGGCCTCGGCTTCAAGGTTTCGGCCGCGCCCTTCCATGTGTGGACGCCCGATACCTACGAAGGCGCGCCGTCACCGGTTGTTGGCATGATGTCGACCGCGCC
>CAXTUV010000203.1:0-1745 GCA_964247445.1 uncultured Acidobacteriaceae bacterium
CGTGCTGATCGAGGCGGCCTACACTGAGCTCGCGGTGCGGGCGCTGCACGCGGCGGGCGAGATTGCCCGGGCGGGGTACTTTCCAGGGGTCGAGCTTTCACCCGAGCCGCCGCTCTTGTACTTCGTCGTGACCGCTTTGCGTGTGCACACAACGCTCGATGCCGTGCTGAAACATATCGCTCCGGAGGTCGAGTGGCGGTTGCTGGCGCTTGACGAGAACTGGCGCAAGCGTCGGGCGGTCGTATTCCGCAAACGCGGGGGAGGAGCGAAGCCGTGGGCGCGGGTGATCGCGGGGGAGCCGCCGTGTGTTGCGTAGTTTTGACAGGCGAGTTTCACGGGTCGCCTGTGGTCAGCGTCGGCGTGATCCTGTTTGCACTTTGGCTTCAACTTAAGCTGTTCCGTATCAACAAAGTGCGCATTGATCGGTTCGGGGGAGCCTTACGTAGAACCCCATCGCGCGCGACCCTGGTATGCGAAGGCAGCACATCTTTCCGTCGGCATTGCCGTGGCTGTTTTTGTTCAGCGCCCTCTCCGATTCGGCACCTTCCACGCACCTGGCTCGATTTCACTTTACCTTACAGTGCTTTTCTGGGGTTGGATAGTGATGGCCTGGTCGGACGAGCAAGATGAGTAAGCAATCAATGTCGGATCGGTTGGACCACCTGTAGTCCTAAGTGTTTCTCAAACGGATCGAAATCACGGTCATGATGAAGCAAAGAGTAGCCGGAAATGATGCAGAAGGTTGCAATAAGAACGTCAATCGGCTTGCGAACAGTTAGTCCTCTTGCGCGAAGGCTGCGGTAGTTGCGGGCAGAAGCAATCGCGAGCCGGCTCCCTCCGGTATCGAAGATCGTGCACCAGCGGGTCAGTTCGCGATGAACGCGCGCGCGAAATCGCGGTCCGTTCGTGTGCCTTGGAGTACCTCCATGAGCACGAGGTCTGTAAGGCCGAGAGAGGTCCGCGTAAGCTCCGCATCCAGCCAAACCGTTTGCGCGCTCATCGCGCCGCGAAAGAAGTCGATCCATACGGACGAGTCGACAATGATCACTTCTCTACGTCCCAAGGATCAGGGAAGCAGCTCAAGCGCATCTCGTGAAGGTCGCCTTCCCACTCAACAGTGCTTCTGAGTGAGCGTATATTCCACAACCTCTTTCTTTGTCTTGCTGCCCGTGCTCCGTAGGGCTTCCTCCATGAGTTTGTCGTCAATCTCGATGTTGGTTCGCATGACTGCTCTCCTTCGTGTGTAAGAATTGCACAATTGTGTGTACCGGGCAATCGGCCATGTGTAACGCGACGCGGCTAAAGTAATCAAATGGGGACTGCGCCGGTACTCCGTTCCGAAACGGGAAAGGGCCTAAGCAGGTGTCTACTCTACCCACCCCGTTCCGCTATTGAACAGCTAGACTGGGGCTGGAAGCCGCGTCCGGCGCTATCGCTGCCGCATCCAAAGGATTGAATGGCCACTCTTGTCGAGATTCCGGCAGCTGCGCCCTACCCGTTTGCGGCAGCCACACCGGCCGGATTGGGGGACAAGTTGGGCCGACGCATGACCGACTTGCGGGTTTCCGTCACCGACCGCTGCAATTACCGCTGTGTGTACTGCCGGTCGGGCGAGGACGATCAAAAACCCTCCGAGCTGCCGCTGGCTGACTACGCCCGGATCATCGGCGTATTCGCTTCGTTGGGGATCGAGAAGGTTCGTCTGACCGGCGGAGAGCCGCTGCTGCGCCGCGGTCTGGTCGAGT
>CAXTUV010000203.1:1802-2078 GCA_964247445.1 uncultured Acidobacteriaceae bacterium
CCACTCGCGAAACCGCTCAAAAAAGTAGGGCTCGATCGCGTAACGGTCAGCATGGACGCGCTGGAGCCGGAGCGCTTCGCGCGCATCACCCGCGTCCCGGGCTCGTTTGACCATGTCCTGCGCGGTGTGCGCGCGGCGCAGGCTGCCGGGCTCGGGCCCGTCAAAATCAACTGCGTGGTCCTGCGTGGCTGGAATGACGATCAGATCGCACCATTCGCCCGCTGGGCTCGCGAGGAAGGTGTCATCGTCCGTTTTATCGAGTTTATGCCGCTGGAA
>CAXTUV010000203.1:2088-5104 GCA_964247445.1 uncultured Acidobacteriaceae bacterium
GATACAGTCGTTCCGCTCGCGGAAGTGCTCGACCGCATCGGGCGCGAAGTCGGCCCGCTTGTTCCCATGCGGGCCAACAATCCGAGTGAAACCGCCCGGCGGTACACCTTTGAGGACGGCATCGGTGAGATCGGCGTGATCGCCCCGGTTTCGCAGGCGTTTTGCGGCGCGTGCAGCCGCGTCCGCCTCACTTCCGATGGCCGTATCCGTACCTGCTTGTTTTCGCACTTCGACCACGACCTGCACGGGGTAATGCGCCGAGGCGGGTCGGATGCCGACCTCGCCGACTTTATCGTGCGCACTATCCAGAAGAAAGAAGCGCGTCACCACATCGGCGAGCCCGGCTTTCTTCAACCCGGGCGCACCATGGTCCATATCGGGGGATGAAAGGCGGGGTCTAGGGTTCAGGGTCTAGGGTTCAGTAAAAACCCGGGATACTCCCGCATAAGCTCTGGACTACCTGAACAAGGTGAACGAGTCGTGGCTTTCAGTAATGTGCGGTGACCCCTAAACCCTGACCCCTGTACCCTGCTTTTATGCCCCTTCTTCGGTCCGCCTTTATCGCCTTGTCCCGCAACAAGCCGCTGCGGCGGTTTTCTGAGTCCTCCCCGGTGGGGCGGCGGCTGTCCTCGCGTTTTGTGGCCGGGCTGGAGGCGCGTGAAGTTCTCGCCACCGCGGCGGAGCTGAATCGCGAAGGCATCCTGGCCACGCTGGACGCGCTCGGCGAGAATGTGAGCACGCCGCAAGAGGCGCGGCGGTCGGCGGCTGTGTATCACGGGCTGATCGAAGCCATTGGCCAAGGCGGTTTGCAGGCGAATGTCAGCGTCAAGCTCACGCAGATGGGTATGGACCTTGGGCGCGAGTTGGCCGAGGGCATTGTTTCCGAGATGGTGGAGCATGCCGCGCGCGTCGGCACTTTTGTGCGGGTCGATATGGAAGGGGCTGAGTACACGCAGGAAACCCTGGACCTGGTTTGCCGGCTGCACCGCCGGTACCCGGGCTCGGTCGGCGTGGTCATTCAGGCCTATCTGCGGCGGTCGGAGCAGGATGTACGAACGCTGCTCGATGAGGGCATCCGCATTCGCCTGTGCAAGGGTGCCTACAAGGAGCCGCCCTCGATTGCCTTTCCGGACAAGCGCGAGGTGGACCGGAACTTCCTCCGGCTCACCCGCATGCTGCTCGGGAGCGGTTTGTACTATGGCATCGCGACGCACGACCCTCGCATGATCGCCGGGGCGGCCCGCATCGCGCGCGAAAGCGGGGCTGCGCCGGAAGGCTGGGAGTTCCAGATGCTGTACGGCATCCGGCGCGACCTCCAGCACTCGCTCCGGCGCGCCGGCTACAACGTGCGCGTGTACGTGCCGTTCGGGCAGGAGTGGTATCCGTACTTCATGCGAAGGTTGGCGGAGCGGCCTGCGAACGTGTTGTTTTTGGCGAAGAACCTGCTCCGGAGTTAGGGAGTCGCGGGCTGTGCTTGTTCCGGTTGGGATGGGCCAGAGAGGCCCCGCTCCTTGTCATACTGCTTGCGTTGCTCCTCTTGCGCCGCCCGTGCAGGCACTCCCAACTGCTTACGCAGCGCGTCGGAAATGAGCGCGCGGTTGTAAGGTTCCTGCGTCGCCGGAACTCCCTCCTTTGTCTTGAACTGAGTTCCGTATACCTGCGCTTGACCGATATTTTGTAAGTAGCGGTCGAGGGTGGCGGTTGCAATCCAAAGCGCGCCGCTGTTCCCCTTAGCCATCGCCACCAGGGCCAGCGTATGCGCCAGGAGATAGTCATCCGGCTTATCCCCATGCTGAAAGATGAAGGCAGCCCAAATAAAGTCGTCCCCTGTATGCAGTGCTCCATCCCGTAAGAGCTTCGCCGTTGCAAGCCGCCGGTCGGCATCGGTGGGCGCGACCTTACTCCAGTCAATTTTTGGGCCGGGTTTCCGGGCAGCCTGGTCCTCGTCGAAGAGGCGCTTCATCTCCGGGTTCGAGGGCAGCCCGTCATCCGGCGAGTAGCTCCTCGCGGGATCCCAATCGGTACTGACGACTTCCGGACCGCTCGCTCGTGCCAGCGTGATTGCAAAAGCAGGATTTTCCGCCGGATGCAGCTCGGCATGAGTTACGTCCGGCAAGTGCAGCAGGAACGAATCCTTATCGGCAGGGTCACTCGGGTTTTGAACGGTGAAGAAAAGCGAGTCACCCCGCAATGCTGAGGCGATCACAGGCTTGCTGCCGATACCGCCTTCTACGCCGGTAAAGGTCGTGCCGTCAGCCGAAGTCCAGTGCTTCGGCCCTGCCAAGCTGCCTGAGAAAGCCAGCCCTTTCTGCGACGAAGGCGCAAGGGTAAGCACCATGAATATGCGCGGTCCGAGGTGCACGGCCCAGGTGCCTTCGGGAGAGAGCGGTTGCGCAATCGAGGCGGAAGTGTACAGCAGGAAGAGGAGCATAAGAGCAGCCCGCATCAGCATGGCAAGGATTCTAACCCTGGCTATGGCTCTGGTGCGTGATACGGCTCGATCGAGAGCATATTGCTCAACACCATGCGCTCCTGCGGGGTGTACTCGGCCTGGAAGCGCGCCGAGCCGAGCGCCTGGGCGCGCGCTTCAGGCGGCATCGCGCGCAGGTCGCGGAAGGCGCTGCTGACGGCCTGCTTGCGGTCCGGTGCCATCGCCTTCAGCATCTCGCTCGCGCCGCGGACCTCCTGCTTCCGCTCGGGGCTGAGCGCCTCGAAGCGCTCGTTGCGTTCCAGCATGCGCTGCCGTTTGGCCTCGGGCAAGCCATCAAGATGCTGAAGGCGGTCCAGCACGCGATCCTGCTGCGCGGGGGGCAGATGGGTGAAGCCGGGCTCCTTGCGCAGTGCTTCCGCCTGCTGCTCGGGCCTGAGGTTCTGATGTTGAGCGAACCATTGGGGCAGGTGCGCCCCGCCCGGACGCGCCGCGCGAAATCCGGAGGCGGGCGGCGTTCCGGCGCGGCGCGCCGGCTGGTTCTGCGCTGCGGCACCCAAGGCCGAAAGGAGAAGCGTGGCCTCGCAC
>CAXTUV010000203.1:5114-5486 GCA_964247445.1 uncultured Acidobacteriaceae bacterium
TCTCGATCCACCCGCCTTTCACCGCCGCTGCCCCTTTCCCGTAAACCCGTAAATCTTGTTTGTACCGCACCTGCCGGCTGCCAAGTTCAGTTTGCCTGCGCCCCGTCCGGCTCGTCGAGTGAGGAAAGCTCCTGGAAGACCTGTGCGTTTTCGTCCAGCGACTGTAAGTCATGGACCGCGTTCGAGGCCTGCACAGTCGCGGCAGGCTGCTGCTGCGACAGGTCGACCCATGTGCCTCCGCCGACCGCAAGCAACACCGCAAGCGCGGCGGCTCCGGCCGTGGCTGGGCGAAGCGCATGGTTGCTCACCCAAGCCCGCGTACGAAGCCGCTCCACAAATCCAGCCCATCCGCGTGCCGGCGTTGCCTGCTCT
>CAXTUV010000203.1:5496-6184 GCA_964247445.1 uncultured Acidobacteriaceae bacterium
GCGCGTCGACCAGTAGGGCGAGGGCTCGGGTGCCGCCCAGCTGTCCAGCAGCGCCGCTGTGCTGCCGAGCGCTTTGACCTCGCTGCGGCATTGCGCGCAAACAGCAAGGTGCGCGCGGGCCGCCGGGGGTGCCGCCGCGGGATCAAACAACAGATCGGCCATGGCCGCACCCGTCGCCTTACAATCAAATTGCTTCCGAGCGTCCATCCCGTTCATACATACTCCTTCAGCCGCTCGCGCAAGGTCTGGTAGGCGCGAAACAGCAGGCTTTTTGTCGCGGACTCCGACAGCTTCAGCACCACGCCGATCGCGCGGTAATCCATTTCCTGGTACTTGTGCATCAGCACGGCTTCGCGCTGGCGCTCGGGCAGCGCCATCACGGCGGCGCGGATGCCCGCCATGCGCTCATCGCGCAGCATTTCCTGCTCGGCGTTGCGCCGCGCGTCCGGCACGTCGGGCGTCGTGCCCGTTTCCGCGTCCGGCTGGTCCAGATACACGCTCGCCGCGGCGCGCTCGTGCTTATGGTCACGCGCATGATTCACGCCCAGGTTGGTCGCAATGCGATACAGCCAGGTGGAAAACTTAGCCTCGGCCCGGTAGCTCGCGCGTGAACGGTACACGCGGAGAAACACTTCCTGCGCCAGCTCTTCGGCAACCGCCTGGTTGCCCGTCATGCGGAACATATAGT
>CAXTUV010000204.1:0-6175 GCA_964247445.1 uncultured Acidobacteriaceae bacterium
CTTCCGCGATCTCCCGCGTCGAAATACCTTCCTCATCGGCTCCGTGATAGTAGGCACCTGCCGCGCCCTTCTCGAGCGCCAGCCTGTACAGCACGGCGGCATCGAGCCGGTGGACCCCTGTCCAACGGTTTTGCCCATCGCCCACATAGGCCGACACGCCTGTTTGCCGCGCCAGCTTGATGAGAATCGGCACGAAGCCGCCCTCGTCGCCGTCCCCATGCACGGAGGGCGAAAGCCGCACCACCATGACGCGCGCTCCGCGCTCCGCCGCTTCGAGCGCCGTCTGTTCCGACACCCGAGGATGGCCCGGGGAGGCTACGCGTGCATCCCTTTCCGCCGCTGTCCGGCCCGGCGTGATGAAGGCTGTACCGGACGTGACGAGAAAAGGCCGATCCGAGCCGGCAAGCGCGGACCCGATCGCCTCGATGGCCCGCGCATCGATCTCGCAAACTTCCTTGAAGCGCGAAAAGTCGTGAATGAACCCGCAGTGGATGACGCCGTCAGCCGCCTCCGCTCCGCTGCGGAGACTGTCCAAATTTTCTAAATCGCCAGGATAAGCCGCGGCACCGGCTTCAGCCAGCTTCTTCGCATTGGCATCGTTGCGCGCCAGCCCCGTGACTTGATGCCCCGCGCCGAGGAGCTCCCGCACTACCGCCGAACCGACAAACCCCGTGGCTCCTGTGACGAATATACGCATGACGTCTTCCCTCCAATCAGCAATCAACGAGGAGCGCAGCCGCGCATCGCCCCGCAAACAATCGATGGCGCAGGAAGAGGTTTCGCCTCACAAATTGGCGGCGGTGAGGGGCTCAGAACCCGAGGCGGGAACGCCGCGCCCGGGTCGTACTCAGGGCATGCGCATGGAGACTCAGCTTCCGGGTTTGCCCAACGAGCGGCTTGACTCGGCTATCGCGGTCCTTCCTAAGTAGGACGTGGTCGCGATCAGCAAAACACATCCCAAGCGGTCTAATGTGGTAAGTTTTCGCAAAACAAAACAGCGCCCAAGGAGCTTTTTTGAAAGTACGGCTTCTCAGCCTCCCTCTCACAGGCCATCTCAACCCGAGGATCGCGCTCGCCCGCAAACTCCAAGAGCGCGGCGAAGAGCCGGTCTTCTTCGGCATCCCGGACACCGAATCGGCCGTCCGTGCCGCCGGCATACCCTTCATTCCCATTTGCGAGGAGGAGTATCCGTCCGGCTCGGTCGCCCGGCTCTGGGGTCCGATCGCCTCCATGCGCGGCCTGCCCATCATGCAGTATTGGGCGGAGCACATCCACCCCGACTTCCTCCAGGCCCACTTTCGGCATCTGCCCGGAAAATTGCGCGAGGCCGGCATCGACGGTTTGGTCCTCGATACGGCACTCATACTGCTTGAACTCGTCCCCCTCAGCCTCGAACTGCCTTTCGTCCAAATATGCAATGTTCTTCACCTGGACCCGACCGGTACAACCCCAGCCTCGGTCGTGGACCGCCCCTACGATCTTTCCCCGGAGACGCTCGCGCAGAATGCGGAAGACCTCCAGTCGTTCGGTAGCCTATCCGTACCGTTCTTGCCGATCGCCCAAGCATTTGCCGCAAGCACGAACTTGACCATCGATTTCCATGACCCCGGCGCGACAGCCTCGAAACTCGCCATCCTCACCCAAACCCCGAGGGAGTTCGACTATCCCGGCATTCCCTGGCCTCCTCACTTCCACTACACCGGCCCTTTTTCCGACGCTTCCGGACGCGCACCCATCTCCTTTCCTTGGGAAAAGCTGGATGGAAAGCCGCTGGTTTATGCCTCGCTCGGTACTCTGGTCAATCGCCATCCCGCAATCCACCGGGCCATCCTCGGGGCCGTTGCGCTGCTGCCCGACATCCAGCTCGTCTTCTCCATCGGCGGCAATGTTTCAGCGGATGAGCTGGGGCCAGTACCTTCCAACGCGATCCTGGTCCGTACCGCTCCGCAAGCCGAGTTGCTCCAGCGCGCGGCTTTGTGCATCACCCACGCCGGCCTTAACACCACGCTTGAAGCTCTGGCCGAGGCAGTCCCCCTCGTCACTATCCCGATCGGCTACGACCAGCCCGGCGTCGCGGCCCGTATCGCCTATCATGGCCTTGGCGAGTTCCTCAAGCTGGAATCCGTTTCCGTCGAAACCCTGTTGCCCTTGCTCCGGCAGGTCCTTGCTGAGCCGCGCTACCGCGAGCAGGCACGGCATTTTCAACAGATCATTCGCCGAACCGACGGCCTCACCCTAGCCGCGGATGCGATCGGGAAAGTCTTCGCTTGAGCCTTCTCACTCCGCCTCCAGGATTTCCATCTCCAGCGGCGGTTCCAGGAGGCAGTCCATCTCCTCAACCTCGGCCAGCGCGCGGCGCAGCGCCGAACCCGGACAGGGCTCGACCGTGACCACGAACGGCAGGCTGGCCTTGCCATAGCCGGGCTTTTGCAGCAGGGCGTCGATATTGATGCCCTCGCGCGCGAGCGCTGAAGCGATGCCGGCGACGATGCCCGGGCGATCTTTCACGAGAAAGCGGACGGCGTGCCGCAGGTGAAGGTCGCTCGTGACCTCAGCCATTCTGCTTGGCACTTCCACCGATCCAGCTCCATGCGCGATGGCAAGCAGGTCCGACACAACAGCGACCGCCGTGGGATGCCCACCCGCGCCGTGGCCGGAAAACACGACATCGCCCCCGAACGCGCCGCCGACCAGCACCATGTTTTCCGTCCCACGCGACCATGCAAAAGGCGAGCGCTCGGGCACCAGCATGGGCCCGACCAGCGCGACCACCCTGCCTTCGTCGGCAAGCTCGGCCCGGGAGATTTGCCGAATGGTGCAGCCCAACAGCCGCGCATAGTCGAAGTCGACTGCGGTCAAGCGGGTGATGGCGCGGCAGCGGACTTGCTCCACGGCCAAGTCGGCCCGCAGCGCCAAGCGCGATAGGATCACCAGCTTCGCGCGGGCATCCAGGCCCCCGACGTCCTCGGTCGGGTCGGCCTCGGCGTAGCCGCGCGCTTGCGCTTCGGCCAGCATGGGCGCGTATTCCCGGCCTTGCTCCATCCCGCTGAGGATGTAGTTACAGGTGCCATTCAGGATGCCCTCGATCCGCTCGACCCGCTCGCCCGCAAGCCCCTGCCGCAGCCCGGGGATGACCGGGATGCCCCCGGCAACCGCCGCGCCGTACAGCAGCTGCGCCCCGTTTTGTTTGGCCAGCGCATGCAGGGCAGGGCCCTCGGCCGCGATCAATTTTTTGTTCGCTGTGACGACGCTTTTGCCTTGTTCCAGCGCGCGCCGCACCCACGCGCCCGCCGGGTCCAATCCGCCGATCAGCTCGACCAGAATGTCCGCATCGGACGCGAGCACCTCGTCCACGTTCTCCGTCCATCGAACCGATGGGCGCACCCAGGCGGCCCGCTTGCGCTCCACATTGCGATTGGAGATATGGGTGAGCGCCAGTTCCGCGCTTGCGGGTCCTTCTTGGAGAATGCGCGCCACCGAAGAACCCACCGTGCCGAAACCGAGGATCGCGACCTTTTTCGCCGGTAGCATGGCCCCATGCTACCGGAGGAGCGCCCGGTAGAATGGAACTGTGGTACCCACCAACAACACAATCGCAGTCGCGATGTCGGGCGGTGTTGACTCTTCAACCGTTGCCGCGCTGCTGAAAGCCGAGGGTTACGACCTGATCGGCCTCACGCTTCAGCTCTGGAACCAGCGCCGCCTGGCCGGACGCGATGGCATGCCGGAGCAGGTTGAGGGTCGCTGTTGCTCGCTCGATGACGTGTACGATGCACGGCGTGTGGCCGAGCAACTCGGCATCCCATACTACGTCGTGAACGAGCAGGAGCGGTTCGAGCGCGATGTAGTCCGGCCGTTCGTGGACGAGTACCTGGCCGGGCGCACACCGATTCCCTGCTCGCTTTGCAACAACCACCTGAAGTTCGACCAACTGCTCAAGACCGCGCGGCAGATCGGCGCCGACCGCATCGCGACCGGCCACTACGCGCGGAACCGCTGGGACGCGGAGCGCGGGCGCTGGATCCTAAGCCGGCCCGCGGACCGGTCCAAAGATCAGACTTACTTCCTGTTCGGCCTGACGCAGGAGCAGCTCAGCCGGACGCTGTTTCCGCTGGGCGAGATGACCAAGCCCGAGGTGCGCGCGCTTGCCGGGGAGCATGGCCTGGCGCTCGCGCAAAAGCCGGACTCGCAAGAGATTTGTTTTATCCCCGGCGGAGATTACAAGCAGTTTTTAGAGGCTTACCTGGATGAGCAGGAGGAACTGATGCCCGTCACCGCTGGGGCGCTCGCGACCGGCAGCGGAGCGCAGGTGGGTACGCATGCCGGCATCCACAACTTCACCGTGGGGCAGCGCAAGGGCCTAGGTCTTTCCGGGTCGAACCCGCTTTATGTTCTCGCGATTGATCCTGCTACCCACACGGTTACTGTAGGATCGGAAGCCGAGCTGTACACGAGCCGTTTTCAGGCGAACCGGCTCAACTGGGTAAGCGTCGCCGAGCCATTCTCCGGTATGCGCGTCGAGGCGAAAATCCGGCACCGCCACGAGCCTGCCCCAGCCACGCTCATACCGATTTCTCCGGAGGTGGTCGAGGTCATATTTGACCAGCCCCAGCGAGCGGTGACTCCGGGACAGGCTGCCGTGTTCTACAGCGGAGATGGAGTCGTCGGCGGTGGATGGATTGTTTGATCCACGACTGCTTGCGTGGGCACGGCACCGGTTCTGGAAGTCGGCGATACCGGGCGGCTCTCAAAGAGCGTATCCAGCCCGACCCGTAAACCATGGAGAATGCTGCTGACTTTCCGCACCGGCTTCGCAACGCCGGAAGAAACTGTGGAACCGGCGTGCGAAATGCCGCCCAGGACCGCCGAAACCATTTCGTCGACCTTGGACGCCTGCGCCCGCGTTTTATCGACGACGTCACCGACCGTGCTGTTAACGTGCTGGGTTTGGTCCCGCAGTGTTGTTGAAATCTCAACAAGGTGACTGGAGATGGTCCGAATTTTCGGGGTCAAATCCTGCACGAGCGATTGCACTTCACCGGCGATCGGCGTCGTTTTGCTTTTTGCCAGATCCAGGACTTCCTTAACCTTTCGCGCGATTTTGAGCGCAGCCAGAAGAAGACCGAGCAGGACGCCGATCTCGATCAGCACGCTGATAACAAAGAAAATGACGAAGATCAGGAAAAGTGTGTTCGACGCTGGCATGGGTTCTTGGGCCTATCTTGTACCGGACAAGGACGGGCCGGAGTTTGCAGCCTCCGGCCTCGCCGCTTAGCTGTTCTCTACCGCGCTGCTCGGCACTAACTCCTGTTTGGTTTTCGGGACGGATGTTTCAATGTACGCCTGACGGCCCGCCTCATAGGAGGCGGCAAGCTTTTCTTTCTGCTCCAGCACGGCATTCGCGCCTTGGCTGTAGATGTCGTTGATCTTCTGCCGCCCGGCTTCGACCGCGTCCCGGCCGCGCGAAACGTAATTATTCACTTGGCCCTTGCCGGTTTCCGCGTACTGGCCCAGCTGTTCCTTACCCCGAACCACGTACTCGTTCACCTGTCCGCGCCCTTGGTTGACGTACTCGCCTGCCTGGCCTTGGACGTCGCGCGACCGCTGCCGAACGTACTCGCCCGAGCCCAATGCCGTCGCTACCAGCTCTTCGCGGGTTTCCTGGCCCGCACGCGGCGCGTACAGTACGCCGAGCAGGGAGCCGAGACCTAAGCCGGCCAAGAACCAACTGAATGCACCACCGCTGCTATTCGCCATCGCTCATTCTCCTTCCGCCCGGAACAAAGGCACG
The DNA here is from genome assembly GCA_964247445.1 of uncultured Acidobacteriaceae bacterium. GTDB lineage: Bacteria > Acidobacteriota > Terriglobia > Terriglobales > Acidobacteriaceae > EB88. The sequence continues at coordinate 5,792 of CAXTUV010000204.1, forward strand.
GGCGGGTTTCCTAGGGGTAGATGCAGCCCGGGTCAACCGCGCTGTCCCCGCGCAACCCCGCGCAAAAGAAACAGCCTCGCTTCGGGAAAGCGGGGCTGGGTGGAAGGGTTCTTCTGATTTATTGCGCGCAGGCGGCGACGATGGTGGTGGTGCTGCCGCTTGAGGAAGAGCTGGAGCTGCCGCAGCCGACCGCACCCATCACGCCGACCATGAGCAGCAAGCCGAACATCGCCCTCCAGGCCCGCCGCCGTGCGGGAATGCCGAAGAGCAGCATCGCGCAGAGCGCCGTTCCGCCTTCGGTCGCGAGCAGAAGCCCGCGCCCGCGCTGCGGCTGCACGCTGCTGGTCGTGGTCGGTGTGTAGCTGCAGGTGGCGGCTGGCGAGC
>CAXTUV010000205.1:0-1105 GCA_964247445.1 uncultured Acidobacteriaceae bacterium
CCGCTACACGCAGGCCCGGTCCTCGGCTCTGCTTGATACTCCGGAGAACGCCGACCCCTTCCTTACCGATGCCCGGGTGGAGCGGGTCGCCGTCGAGCCCACGCGCGGAGCCGAAGAAGAGCTGGAGATTCCCGCGTACCTCCGACGCGGAAGTAACTAGACCGGCACACTTTTCCCGCCGGACGCTCGATTGTTTGCTACAGTGAGCACAACAAGCAACCAATGGGCGCATCCGGTGTCGAATGAGGAATGATGATCGCCGATCGTCATTCCTAGGGTGAAGTGCGCCTTAGTAACGACGAACCGGATGTTGCCGCAGGGCAGAAGCTTGGCGGCGGAGAGAGCTTTTTCGGATGAAACGCAGCTTGCACTTCTTCATGCTTTCCGCTCTCCTGCTGCTGCCGTTCAGCAGCTTCGCAAGCGCGAGCACCCACCGCCGCGCCCGTGCCTCGCGTGTCGTCGAAAGCGCGCGCGGACGCAAGGAGCTTGCCGCTTCCCACGGCCGCCGGCTCGCCGGGCGGGGCCGTGTCGTCGCTGTTTCAAGCACCCGCCTGGTGCGCGGGCGCAATGGGCGACTCATCCGCGTGCGGCACAGCTACCATGAGGTGTTCACGGCGGACTCCTTCGCCACCACCGACATCACCCAAGGCGACGTGATCGCGGGCGAGGACCCGGTAGTGCGCCAAGCCGCGATCGACGCCCTCGGCAATATGTACGGCACGGTGGTCGCCATCAACCCGGATAACGGGCGCATTCTCGCGATGGTGAACCAAAAACTCGCGCTGTCGAGCGGCGCGGAACCTTGCTCGACGATCAAGGTTTCGGTCGCCTTGGCTGCTTTGTCTGAGGGGCTGATCACCAAGGACACACCGGTCAACCTGGGCGGACACTGGTCGATGAACCTGACCGACGCCCTAGCGCGCTCGGTCAACCCCTACTTTGAGGTGCTGGGACGCCGGCTCGGTTTCGACCGGCTGCGGCATTATGAGAACCAGTTCGGCCTGGGCGAGCTCGCGGGTTACAACATCCCCAATGAGCAGCTTGGAACTTATCCGACGGAACCGCTCGCGGAAGCGAAAGGCGGCGTGGGCCGCATGTGCTCCTT
>CAXTUV010000205.1:1115-6171 GCA_964247445.1 uncultured Acidobacteriaceae bacterium
TCGGCGATAGCTTCTCGATGACCCCTCTCCAGCTAGGCGCGCTGGTTTCAGCGATCGCGAACGGCGGGACGCTCTACTACCTCCAGCACCCCACCACGCCGCAGCAGGCGACCGCCTTCCAGCCCCGCATCAAGCGGACGCTCAACATCCGCAATCTGATCCCGGAGATCGAGCCGGGCATGGCGGGCGCGGTCGGCTGGGGTACGGCCCGCTCACTCCGCGAGTCCTTCAACCAGTTTCCCGTGATGGGCAAAACCGGCACCTGCTCCAACAACGGCACGCGCTTTGGCTGGTTCGCGAGCTACGCCGATACGGAGCAGTACGGGCGCATCGTGACGGTCATCTTTCTCGAGGGTGGCCGCCCTACTTTCGGGCCCCGCGCGGCGGAGCTGACCGGCTACTTCTACAAGAACCTGTGGGACCGCAGCTACTTCGCTTCCCGCGCGACGGACGCCCTGGTCGCGCTTCCTCCGGGAGAGTAAACCGGCATCCAAGCCGAGCAAACGGCCTCTCTGGAGGCCGTTTCCTTGGAGGGTGCGTGAAGATCCTGACAGCGGCGGAGATGCGGGAGTGCGACCGCATCACGATTGAGGAGCACGGAGTCGCTTCGGACCAGCTGATGATGCACGCCGGGGAAGCCGTGGCTCGTTTCGTGCTGCGGGAGTTTCCCGAAGCGCGGCGCGTTGTCGCGGTTTGCGGCAAGGGCAACAATGGCGGGGACGGGCTGATGGCCTCGGCGGCACTCCGGCACGCGGGCGTGCAAGCGTCTGTGCTCCTGCTCGGGCGCAAGGACGATCTCAAGGGCGACCCGGCCAAGATGTTCGCGCGCGCGCAGCCACAGGTGCCCGTGCTTGAAATCCACTCCGAGGAAGAGGCGCACCGGCCCAACGTGCTCGACGCGGTCAGCAGGGCGGACCTGATCCTCGATGCGATTGTCGGGACCGGGTTCAAGCCCCCGCTGCGGGCCGAGGCCTCACTCTTGCGGGACCGGATCGCGCTGATGCAAACGCCGGTGGTCGCGGTGGATTTGCCTTCCGGCTGGGACGCGGACTCGCTCGAGTACGAGCAGCCTGAAGAGTCCCGCGCGATGCGAGCCGACGCGGTCGTGACCTTCACCGCGCCCAAGCTCGCCCATGCCTTTGGCAACCTGACCGGCTCGGCGACGAAGCCGATCGTGATTGCCGACATCGGCTCGCCGGAGGAGGCAATCCGGTCCGAAGGAAAGCTGCGCTGGACCGGCACGGCCAAGCGCATCACGGAAGCGCCCCGGCAGGCGGACGACAACAAGGGCCGGCACGGGCATGTGCTGCTGTTCGCGGGCGGGCGCGGGAAAGCAGGCGCGCCGTCCATGGCCGCGCTCGCCGGGCTGCGGGCCGGGGCCGGGCTGGTCACGGCGGCCATCCCCGAGTCGATCCTGAACACAGTCGCGCTGGTTGCGCCGGAACTGATGACGCAAGCTCTGCCGGAAACACCCGAAGGCAAGCTGGATACGGGCTTCCTCAACGACGGGCTTTCGGAAATGCTGAAGAAAAAGAGTGTGATCGCGGCAGGCCCGGGTCTCGGCGAAAGCGACGAAGCACTCCAGCTCATTCATGCGCTGCTCGATCAAGCGGAAGCGCCGCTGCTCTTAGATGCCGACGCGCTGAACCTGCTCGCGAAGGACATGAGCCGGCTCCTCAGCCGCAAAACGCAAAAAGTAGTGCTGACCCCGCACCCGGGCGAGATGGGCCGCCTGGCCGGCATCTCGACGGCGGAGGTCCAAAAAGACCGGCTGGGGCTGGCCCGGCGGTTCGCGGCCGAATGGAACGTCACCCTGGTGCTTAAGGGCTGGCGGACGCTGGTCGCCCACCCTGACGGGACAGTCGCTGTCAACACCACCGGCAACCCCGGCATGGCCAAGGGCGGCTCGGGCGACATGCTCACCGGCCTCGTCGCCGCGCTCATCGCGCAATACCCGCAAAGGCTGGAAGAGGCGGTAGAAGCCGCAGTGTACCTGCACGGCCTGGCCGCCGATTTCGCGGTGCGTGAACAAGACGAGCACACTTTGTTGGTCACGGATGTGCTCGCGCATCTTTGGAAGGCCTTCCGTCACCGACCGCACACAAAAGACGGGTATGTTTGGTGGGAGGGCATGCCACGATGATCGAAGGAGCGACCGAAAAAAAGCTGGAGTTCACGACAGAAAACGCGGCCGATACCATCCGCGTCGGGGGCGAGCTGCTCGCCGCGCTTACCCCGCCCGTGCTTCTGATCCTCACCGGTCCCCTCGGCGCGGGCAAGACGACTCTCGTCAAGGGCATTGCCGAGGCGCTGGACGCAGCGGAGCGCGACGAAGTCACCAGCCCCACCTTCACCCTGATGCATGAGTACGAAGGTTCACGCGACGGCAAACCGATCACGCTCTATCACCTCGACCTGTACCGGCTGGAGGCTGAGCGCCAGGTGGAAGCTCTCGGCATCGACGAGCTGCTCGAAGACAATGCGATCGTCCTGGTCGAGTGGGGCGAAAAGTTCGCGTCCATCCGCAGGCGCGCGGGCGGGGAGATCGTGATGGAGCCGACCGGCGGGGAAGGGCGCCGGATCGCGGTAGCGCTGCGGTAATCCAAGATGTTTGCTCTGGCATTGGCCCTTGCCCTCTTCGAAAGCAAACCGGCCTGCCCCATGGTCAGCAATGTACAAACAAGCCCGGACAAAGCCTTGACCGGCGCGCTCATTTGGAAGCCGAATCGAGCGGTCTACAACAACGATGAGCTTTTCCCACAAGCTATTGTTTTGCTGAAAGGTGGAGCTTATTGGAAAGAGATACCAAGTCGCGTGGTCTTTATCTGGCAGTGGACTTTCTGGAATGATGGCAAGCAGATAGCTATTGACGACAGCCCGCTGCACTATGTTCAGGATTTTGATCTTATCGATCTGAAGAGTAGCAGGGTACTACAGAGCGACAGCTCCGAACCCGGCCATATCTTGTCTCCTTGGGCGCAAGTACTTGCCAATCAAGAAGCATTGGATGCAAAGCAGGAAGTCAAACCGCACGCGGATTGTCGCTTCCAGCCTCCAGCCAAACCTTAATGCTTCCTAAATAGCATTCCCACTCCCATCCGTGTTCCACACCTGCTCCTGAAATGCCACATACACCGCGACCCACTTGGGGGCGCTCGGCATTTGGAACACCAGCAGCCCGTCCTGCCAAATACCGTTGTCCCCGGAGTGGTCTCTGGCGGGATTGCCCTGGTTCATGTGGATGTCGTGGATGCCCTGGCCGGTCGTGTAGAGCGCGCCGAAAGCGTACACCGTCCCTTGCGGGTCGGCGATGGCTTCATTCAGGTACTGAATCACCGCGTTTTTCAAGTTTTTAGACGCCTCCCGGCCGGGTAGGGGCAGCGCCGTCAGCTGGTCGCGGGTGATCAGCGGCAGCCCGTTCACGCGGCTGCGCAGGTAGTCAATCGCCGGATTCGCATCCACCCCGGCGAGCGAGGTCACTCCCGAGGGCAAGGCCGCGAGCGCGGACGGGTCCGGCGCGGTCCAGTTTTCATCGAGTTTGTACAGCACCTCGGCGCTCGTGCCTGAGCCTGTATCGGACTCGACGTTCACAGCGATTTGCCAACCCGCGCCGCCCACGTCGACTTCGATCAGATAGTGCGGGCGGCTCGCGGCATTGAGCGCGCCCGAAATCGGCGTGCCTTTCAGGACGCTGTACTGGTTCACCGGCACGGCTAGAACCCCATTACGTTGTAGCCCGCATCCACGTAGGTCACCTCGCCCGTTACCCCGCTCGACAGGTCGGAAGCCAGGTACAGCGCGGCCCCGGCAACCTCGGCCTGCTCCACGTTGCGGCGCAGGGGCGCGCGCTGGGCGTGGGCGTTGAGCATGGTCGAAAGGTCGCCGATGCCGCGGGCAGCCAGCGTCTTGATCGGCCCGGCGGAGATCGCATTCACGCGGATACCCCGCGGCCCGAGCGACGCGGCCAGATAGCGCACCGTCGCTTCGAGCGCGGCTTTCGCGACGCCCATCACGTTGTAGTTGGGGAACACCTTCTCCGAGCCGTAATAGGTGAGCGCCATCACGGACCCGCCTTCGGTCATCATCGGCACGGCCGCGCGGGTGAGCGCGATCAACGAGTAGACGCTGATATCGTGCGCGATGCGGAAGCCCTCGCGGGTGGTGTGGAGAAAGTCGTTTTTCAGCTCCTCGGCCGGCGCGAAGGCGACCGAGTGGACCAGTGTATGGAGCTTGCCGTAGCGGGCCTGCAGCTCGGCGAAGGCGCCCTCGATCTCCTCGTCCCGGGTCACGTCGCACTGAAACGCGCTCGCGTTGGGCAGGTCGCGCACCAACGCGTCCGCTTCCGCCTTGAGCCGCTCGTTTTGGTAGCCGACGGCGAGCGTCGCGCCGGCCTCGGCCAGCTTTTGCGCGATCGCGTAGGCAATGGATCGCTTATTCGCCACGCCGAATACGACCGCGACGCGGCCCTTCAAATTCAACATGCAGACTCCTTTTTATGGCAGTGAAAAGAATACCAGCGGTTTTAGCCGCCGAGGTCGACGAGCTGGACCGACGAAACCGGCTCGCCCAGGAATCGGCTGCCGAGCGCGCGGAACCGCTCTTCGCCATCGGTGGCGAAGAACCGTACCGGCTGCCCGTGTCCATTGAGCGGGCCAAGGTCGCGGGCGACTCGGTCCGCCGTGACCTCGGCTGAGTCGATCACCGCTGTTCCCGGTGGCGCGAGCGCTTCGAACTCGCGGCGGAGCAGGGGATAGTGCGTGCAGCCCAGGAGAAGCGCATCGGGGCGCAGCCCGGCTCCTTCCGCCTCGCGGGCGGCTTCGTGCAGGTAGATCCCGAGCACCTCGCGCGTGACCGGGTGATCGACCCAGCCTTCTTCCACCAGAGGCACCAGCAACGGGCAGGCCTTCTCCAGCGCGCGCAGGCCGCGGTCCGCGAGCGCCCGCGCATACGCATGGCTCCCCACCGTCGCGGCGGTTGCAAGCACAGCCACGTCGCCCGAGCGCGAGGCGGCGCGGGCGGCGTCCGCGCCGGTCTCGATCACACCCAACACCGGGAT
>CAXTUV010000206.1:0-6145 GCA_964247445.1 uncultured Acidobacteriaceae bacterium
ACCATGCAGATCGTCGAGCCCTCCTGGTGCAACTCGCGCAGAAGCGTCATCACCGCCTCTCCGTTCTTGGAGTCCAGATTGCCGGTCGGCTCGTCGGCCAGCAGAATTGACGGCGAGCCGGCGAGGGCCCGCGCGACGGCCACGCGCTGCTGCTGGCCGCCCGAGAGCTGGGCGGGGTAGTGCCGCATGCGGTGCGCCATGGCCACGCGCTCGAGCGAGCGCTGCACGCGGTCCTTGCGCTCGGAAGCCGCCATGCCCGAGCGGTAGGTGAGGGGCAGCTCGACGTTCTCGTACACCGTCAGGTCGCCGATCAGGTTGAAGCTCTGGAAGATAAAGCCGATCTCCTGGTTGCGGATGCGCGAGCGCTCGGCGAACGACAGGTTCTCAACCGGCTTGCCGTTGAGTTGGTACACCCCGTCGGTCGGCGTGTCGAGCAGCCCGAGGATCGACAGAAGGGTCGACTTGCCGCAGCCCGAGGGGCCGGACATGGCGACGTAGTCGCCGCGGTGGATGGTGAGGTGAACCCCCGAAAGCGCGTGGGTTTCGATCTCGTCGGTGTAGAAGACCTTTTTAAGCGCCTCGATATGGATGAGCTGTTCCTGCATCTGTCGTGTCCTTTCATGTTCCGGTTAGGTACGTTGCGGGGGTGGCGTCAGTTCAGGCGAATGCGGTCGGCGGTATCCCAGCGCGACATGTCGGAAAGGATGACGGTGTCGCCCTCGTTGAGGCCGCCCAGGACCTGGATAGCATTCACGCTCGCGCGCCCGACCCTGACCGGCACGCGTACCCCGCCGCCGTCCGGGGTGAGCTTAAAGAGCGAAATGGTTGAGTTTTCGTTGCCGAACGCGGGCCGTCCGACATAGAGCACGTCGGCGAGCCGGTCGAGGTCAATCGTGCCGTCCACGCTCAGGTCGGGCCGCGCGCCCAGGGGCAGCGCGCTCAGCAGCTCGGCATCGACCGTAACGGTCCCGTTGATGACCGCGGGATCGATGCGCGTGACGCGCGCCTGCATCACGCCGTTGTGCGTGTCGATCTCCGCCGGCTGGCCGATCTGGATGTCGCGGGCCTGGGTTTCCGCGATCTTGAGCGAGGCCTTGAGCTGGTCGAGCTGCACGACCTTCGCGAGGGTCGCGCCGGGATCGACGTGCTCGCCCACCTGGTGGGGCAGTTCGGTCAAGGCCCCGGCGATGCCCGCGCGGACCTCGAGCGCCGCGCGCTGCCGCTCCTTGAGCGCGAGCAGAGCCCGCGCCTGGTCCACCTTGGTTTGCTGCACCTCAAGCTGGGTCGCGATGGCCTGCTCGTTGACCTTGAGCCGGTCGGTTTCAATGCCGCCGCGCGTGTTCAGCTCGTCGGCCTTGCCCTTGGACGCGCTGTAGGTAAGGCCCGAGATGACGCCGAGGTCGTAGAGCGCCTTATCGGTCGCGGCCTGCTTCTGCGCCTGCGACTGATCGGCGTTGACGGTCGCCGCCCCCGCGCGTTGGGTCATCAGGTCGCTTTGCAGCTTCGCCTTCAGGTTGGTCAGGTCTACTTCAGCGGCTTTTACCCCGAGCTGCGCATCGAGCACATCCTGCTCCAGCTGCGGGTCGGTCAGGTCCATCAGCACGGTGTCGGGCTGCACGTGCGCGCCGGGCAGCACACGCAGGCGCACCACCGTCGCCTCGGTCTCGGCGGGGATGAGCCGGATCCTGTCCTCGCGCGGCACCAGCGGCCCGTTGCCGCGCACCTGCCGCACCATGGGGCCGCGCTTGACTTGGTCGGTCCAAACGGTGGAGCGCTCGACCGACGGTGCGGCGGGTTTAAGCCGGGCGACGGCGAAGCTCGCGCCCCCGAGCAGGAGGAAGACGACGAAGCCGAGGATCCAGCGTTGGCGGTTGCGTTTGCGTTTGAGGTCGGGGCGCGCGATGTCCATACACCTTTTCTATTGGCACGTGAGTGGCCAAACCGGGGTAGGGGTAAGTTATTGATTCTGTGTTCGGCGGCCGCGAAAAACTGTCCATTTCCGGACAGTGTGTTCGGAAATGGACAGTTTGGTCCCGCGCAAACCGGCCCGCGCAGGAGGCGTAGGATGGCCGCATGAGCGCCGCGCCGGTCCCCGTTATCGACATCCATCCCCGAATCCAGAGCAAACCGGGCGCGCGCTACCCGGATGGGCCCTCGACGCTGGGTCGCATCGTGAGCGGCAAGATGCTGCGGCAGGCGACGGTCGCGGACCTCAAGGAAAACGCCCGCCGCTACGGCGACCTGGTCCACATTCGTGCGCCCGAAGGTCATGCCTGGCAGTTCAACCACCCTGAGCTGATCCAGGAGCTGATCGTCAGCCGCGAACGGCAAAACCGCCGCGTGCTGACCATGCAGAAAGCCCGCACCGTGCTGGGCGACGGGCTGCTCACCAGCGAGGAGCCCCTGCACATGCGGCAGCGCCGCTTGGTCGCGCCTGCCTTCCATCGGCAGCGCATCGCGGCCTATGGCGAGGTGATCGGGCAGGTTGCGGAGGAGATCGCGGGCGCGTGGCAGCCGGGCATCGCCGACGTCCACCCGGACATGCTGGTGCTGGCCCTGCGCGTGACCGGCAAGTGCTTGTTCGACATTGCGTCCGAGCCCGAAATACGGAGGCTCGCGCGCACGGTGCAGATCTTTCTAGGGCCGCCCCCGCCGGTTTGGGTTCCCTCGGGGCTGTTGGAGCTGCTCCAAAAGCTGCCTATCCCGCCCGTGCGCCGGGTGCGCCAGGCGCTCGCGGAGTTCGACCGCGCCCTCTACGCGATGATCGCCGACCGGCGCAAGAACCCGGGCGACCGCGGCGACCTGCTGTCGATGCTTCTCTCGTCGGAGGACGGCGAGAACCGCATGACCGACAAGCAGGTGCGCGACGAGTGCTTCACCATCATGCTGGCCGGGCACGAGACGACGGCCAACGCCCTCAGTTTCACGCTGTGGCTGCTCGCCAAGCATCCTGAGATCCAGGAGCGGGCGCGCGCCGAGGCCGTCACGGTCCTGGGCGACCGCACGCCGAGCGCGGAGGACTACCCGAGACTGCCCTACCTGTACGCGGTCTTCGCCGAGTCCATGCGCCTTCTGCCGACCGTCTGGGTGTTTGGGCGCTCTTGCGGGCCGGAGCCCTACCAGGTCGCGGGTTTCACCATCGGCCCCGGCGACACGCTCATCGCCCCGCAAATCGTGGTGCACCGCGACGGGCGCTGGTGGGCGAACCCGGACAGCTTCGACCCCGGTCACTTTCTGGGCGAGGCGAAAGCCTCCCGGCCCAAGTTCGCCTACTTCCCTTTCGGGGGCGGCTCCCGCCAGTGCGTCGGCGAAAGCCTGGCTTGGATGGAAGGGGTACTCTCGCTCGCGGCGATTCTGCGCGCTTGGCATTTGAGCGCGCCGCCGGGCGCGCCGGACGAGCTGCCGCTCATGGCGTCGATCAATCTACGTCCGAAGGAAGGCGTGCGGCTGGTGCTGGAGCGAGCCTAGCGGTTGAGTTGAAGCCCGAGAAAGAACCGAAGCACCCGTTCGTCAGCGTCGCGGAGTGCTTCCGGGGTCAGCAGATGTCCTTGTTCCGGGTAGATGTGCTCTTCGCACCGGAGTTCAGCTTCCATGCACAACCGGGAAAGCTGGAGCGCATTGTTTACGGGTACCTCCGTGTCGCGTCCCCCGTGCAGGATCAATAGCGGAGGCATCCCTTGGAGATCGCGCAGATACCGGTCTGGAAGGCTGCCCGCAAGCTCCGCGATCGCGTCCGGACCTTGGCCCGCACTGCCCAGGGCAAGAGCCACGGAAGCGCCGAGCGAGTAGCCGAAGAGGACGACTTGCCGAGCGCTCCCCGCAGTTTCGATTGCGTCCTGGACGGCGGCGACCCAGGCTGAGGATATAGCGCTGCCGCACAGCGCCGAGGATTGTCTCCATTATCCGGCCCAGGTCGGCGTAGGAAGAAGCGAGGCTGACGCCGCCGAGGGAGCTGACCAGCGCGTCCAGGTTTCCATTCGAGGTATCGGGGCTGCTTTCCCGGGAGTACCGGATCGCGAATAAGGTAATGCCGTGCAGTGCCGCCACGTCCCGCAGAGTCTGGAGCTGGGCAGGGTCGAAGGTTTGTTCTCCGCGCGTGAGCAGCAGAACGACTCTCCACGGGTAGGTCGTCGAGCTTTGGGCCATGGTTGTTTGGAGGACGAGGTCGAGGCGCGGACGCGGGCAGGCCGGTCCTCCCTTTAGCGCATCCTGAAAGATAGAAGAGGACGCGGCACGCAGGAGCAGTGCGCGCGCCGCCCCCGTCGTGCGCGTGGCGGACGAGCGCATCAACCGGCACCCGGCGGCATAAAACGACACGCCATCTTCCTCATGCAGCAGCTCCGCCGGCCAGGCTTGGAAGGCTGCCTGCATCGCATGAGATACCGGTTCAGCCTCGTCCGGTTCTGGAAGATCAACGACCACGCTGACGCCGATAGGCTCCGTCCCTTCCACCCGCACGTAGCTGGGGTGGAACGGCGGCCCGCCGTCCAGGCGAATAGTAAAACCGACCCTGAGCCCCGGCGCGGGCCGGAACGGCACCCGAAACGCGAGCACGGGCAGCTGCACCAGGTCGGTGCTGACGCGGATTGTGGACGTGTCCGGCAGGACGGCTTGAGCTTGCGCTGGGGCGGAAGCAAGCGCGAGCATGGCAAAGAAGTATCCGCAGCGCCTTAGAGCCGTCGTGCCCACGCGTTCGTTCCTGACGAGGCCATGCTACGCGCCGCAGGCTGTCTTGGGAAGAGCCTTCATGGGGGCCGCGCGAGTGTCCATTTCCGGACACGGTGTCCGGAAATGGACAGTTTTCAAACGCGCGGCCGGCCTAAGTCGCTGATTTCAGAAAATCCCTGAATGGCCCTCAACGTGCGACAGTACAGGCGAGAGGGCCGCCATGCTTCCGCATCTCCGCCACACGCTTCGCCGCCTCCGGCAGTCGCCGGGGTTTACCCTTACCGCTGTCTTGACGCTCGCGCTCGGCATCGGCGCGCCGACCGCGCTGTTTGCCGTGCTCGACGCGGTGCTGCTGCGCCCGCTGCCATTCGCCGAACCGGATCGGCTGGTCGCGATTCGGCCCGTGCCGGACGGTGTTGCCTCTGTCCCAACAATCCAGGATTACCAGGCGCGCTCGCGTTCGTTCGCCTCGCTTGCCGCCTATCGCCAATGGAATTCCCCACAGCAGCCGGTGCGCGGCGTCGAGGCCGACCGGATTCTCGGGGTGACGCAAAACTTCCTCGCGACGCTCGGCGCGCGCTTCGCCCAAGGCCACGGCTGGGCGATGACGGGCAACGAGGCCGACTGCACCCGGCAGGCGGTCGCGAGCGGCGAGTTTTGGCATCGTCTGGGCGGCGGCGCGCTCGGCTCGGTTGCGCTTCAGCTCGACGGAAAAGCCTTCCCCATCACCGGCGTTCTGCCGGTCGAGCAGAAGGTAGAGGGCTTGGCGGGCTTGAGGGGGCCGGATGTGTTTGTGCAGCTCGGCTGCGACCCGCAATCCGAACCACACGAGCGCGGAGACGCTGGGTTCGAAGTGCTGGGCCGCCTGCGCCGGGGCGTAACCCTGCCCGCCGCCCGCGCCGACCTGGAGCAGGTCGACCGCAGGCTCCATGCCGAGTACCCGCGCGACTACGGCACATACCGCCGCCCGCCCGAGATCATTCCCTACGCTGAATGGCTTGTCGGGGCGGATACAAAGACCACGCTCTGGGCCGCGCTCGGCGCGTGCGGGCTGCTGCTCGCGATCGGCTGCGCCAACCTCGCGAACCTGCTGCTGGCCCGCGCCGTGCGCCGCCGCGACGAGCTGGCCATGCGCGTGACCTTAGGCGCGAGCTTGCGCCAACTGCTCGGGCAGATGCTGGTCGAGAACAGCCTGCTGGTCGCGCTCGGGGCAGGTTGCGGCCTGCTGCTTGCTTCGGGGGTGCTCGGCCTGCTCCACGCCGCGCCCACGCTGCGGCTGCCGCGCCTCCAGCACGCCTCGCTGAACCTGCCGGTGGTTCTGTTCGCGATTGCCGCGGCGGCTGCCGTCGCTTTTCTGATCACGGCGCTGCCCGCCCGCCGCCTGCTCCGCCCGGAGCTGGTGCGCGACTTCGGCGGGGCCGGCCGCAGCTCTTCCGCGGGCAGCCTCAAGCGCGCGGGCCGGGTGCTGGTCGTGGCC
>CAXTUV010000207.1:0-6142 GCA_964247445.1 uncultured Acidobacteriaceae bacterium
GGCCATCAGCGTGAACGGCACGAGCGACTTGAGCAGGTTTTGCACGCCGGCGATTGAAAAAATCTGGCCTAGGCGCGAGGCCGGGTTCATGCGCTCCGGCTTGATCGCAAGCGCGGCCGGCGCAAACGTGATGCCGCCCTGCGCGGCAAGCGCCGCGAACGCCAGGGCAAACGCGACGGCAAGCACGGGCGCGGTCCAGCGCGCCGTTTCGCTCGCGAGCCAAAACAACTGCGGCCCGTTCGGCTCGATCGCGGCGGTCGCGGCTGAGTCCAGCAGCTCGCGGTACAGCCCGGTCCAGTGCCGGGCTGCGACGGGCGCGAGCATCATCACAGCCGCGCAAGCACCGGCGATCGCGAGCACGCCGGGCAGCTCACGCGAGCGCGCGACCGAGCCCTGCTCGCGGGCTTTCCGCCGTCGCTGCGGACTGGCTTTTTCGGTTTTGCTGCTGTCGGCCATGGCTTACGCAGCCAAATGGAGCAAATGCTCCGAGGTATGGACGGCATTGAGGAACAGCCCGCGAAACACCGTGGGCCAGTACTTAAGGGTGGCGATAAGGATGGAAATCCCGAGCAGGCTCTTGACCGCCGGCCCCAGCTGTAGCACGGGCAGCTGCGGCGAAGCGCGGGCAAGCAGGCCGAGCACGATGTCAGTGAAGAACGTAGCCGAAAGCACCGGTGCGGCCAGTTGCAAGCCGACCGCGAACACCCCCGCACCCGCCGCGAAGACCGTATGTACGAAGGTCGGGCTGAGGTGCGCCGAGCCGGGCGGCAGGTACGCGAAGCTGTCGCTCAACCCACGCAAGAGCCACAGGTGTACATCGAAGCGCAGGAAAATCAGCATCGCCAGCAGCTGGTGGAAGGTCGCGACCACGGTTGACTCCGCCATGGTCTGTGGATCGAGAATGGAGATAAGCGAGTAGCCCATCTGCACGCTCAGGATTTGCCCGGCCATCTGCACCGCGTCAAACACCAGCGAGGTCGCGATACCCGTGGCCGCGCCCACCAGCAGCTCGCTCAGCACTAGGATCGGCCAGTGTTCGAGTGAAAACGGCGGAAACCGCGGCGAGACGATTGGGTACAGCAGCGCCGACAGAGCGATGACGAGCACGGCCTTGACGCGCGCCGGGATCGCTTCGCTTGAGAAAAACGGCGCGAACAGCATCAGCCCCGACAGGCGCACGCCGATGAACAGGAAGCCCGCGATGATCTCGCCGAAGGGAACGGAGATCATTGCAGCACCTTGTGGAAGTCCGAAAAGAGCTGGATGGTATAGGTAGTCAGGTGCCGCCACATCCACGGCATGATCAGAAAAATTACCCCGCCGGTCGCGGCCAGGCGCGGGACAATGGAAAGCGTTTGGTCTTGCAGCGAGGTCAGCACCTGGACGATGTTGACGAGCAGCGAGACCGCGATTGCCGTCACCAGGATCGGCGCGAGCAGCAGGATGACCTCGGTGAGCATGCCGCGCCCGAGTTGGACAACCGCGTCGACTCCCATCTAGTTAAAGCTCCGCATGAGAGAGCCGATGAGCAGGTGCCAGCCGTCGACCATGAGGAACAGCAGCAGCTTGAGCGGGGTGGAGATGACCACTGGCGGCAGCTGCACCATGCCGACCGAGGTGGTGATTGAAGCGATCACCATGTCGACAATCAGGAAGGGGAGAAACAGCACGGTCCCGATTTGGAAACCGGCCTTGAGCTCGGACAAGAGATACGCGGGCAGCAAGACGCGAAAGCTCATATCCTCGACCGTGCGCGGGCGCGGCTCGTGCGCAATTTCAAGGAAGAGCTGCGCGTCTTTTTCGCGGACGTAGTGCGCCATGAAGCGGCGCATCGGCTCGCCGGCGCGCGCTACTCCGTCGAGCGGCGTGAGCTTGCCTGCCTGCACGGGAAGGATGGCATCGCGGTAGATCACCTCGCCCGTCGGCTGCATGAGGAAGAACGTGAGGATGAGTGACAGCCCAATGAGCGTTTGGTTGGAGGGCGTGGTTTGCAGCCCCAGCGCCTGGCGCAGAAAGTGAAAGACGATCAGGAGCCGAGCGAATGGGGTAATACAGAACAAGAGCGACGGCAGGAGCGTGAGCAGCGTGAGGACGACAACAATGGACCAAGGCGCGGACGAGCCGCCCAGGCCGGTGATGTGAATGTCGCCGCCCGGGGGCGCGGCCGCAAGTACGGCTGCGTGCGCGCTCGCCTGGGGGATCAAAAGCGCGGCGAGCAGGCACGCCGAGATGCTGAACCGGCGCGGAAGGCTCGACGGCTTGGGCGGAGGTGGCGGCAGGACGGGCTTCGCGTCGATCTCCTGAAACACCTCGGTTGCCAGCATGCGGATGTGGAGCAGCGCGGCAAAGGTCGGGTCGAGCTTCTGGTCTGTCTTCTCGGGTTCTGCGGTTTCGGAACTGAGCGGCGCTTCGGCTTTCGAGATGGTTGCGGCGGCGCGCGCCGCCGCTGATCGAGCGAATGTGGTGAGGGGTGCATCAGCCGGACCTTCCGTAAGCGCGGCTTCTGCCTTATCAAGAGCCGCCGGGGAGGCTTTTACTTGTGCGAGCTGCAGCTGCTTCGGGACAGCAGCTCGGCGCGGCTTGCGCACCGGCTTGTCTGCCCGGGCTTGCGCCACCGCCTGCGCGAGGGAAGGCCGGGTTGGCTGAGCAGTGGGTTCGACCTCCTTGTCCGTACGCTTGACAGGCTCAACGACGTCAGTAGAAATTGCGGCGAGATCGCCGGGGAGCAGAGGCGCAACTTCCGGGTGGAAGATCGCGCCCGGCATCGGTGCGCTGCTTGCGCGCAAAGCGGCGAGGGACTGTGTTTCTGACAACAGGGGCATGTCCGGCACCGGCTTCGAGGCGGCGAGCCTGCCGAGTGTCCGACTCGGGCGTCCCCTGCGCCGCTTTGAAAGCGGCAGCTCGGGTGGAGCGGCTGCGATTGCTGGAAAGAAACTCTCTTGCTCAGGAAGCTGCGGTTCGGACACCGGCTCGGGAGCGGCCTTCGGTTCCGCCTGCGTCGGCTTGCCTGGCGTGGGCGTATCCGGCTCCGGCTCCGGCCGCCGGTTAAGAATCGCCGGCGAGGGAGCGATCTGCAAGGGAGCGCCAGGTGCGCCGCTCGCCAAAAAGCTTTGCCCGTCAAGTTCCACAAGCGCAATGAACTGCTTTTCGCCCAAATGGATTTTTTCAACCACCTGCAGGCGGTGCGCCGAGCCGCGTTGCGCTCGGGAAACAGCCAGCCGACGCCAAAGCGAGCGCACTGGCCCAGCAATCTGCTCCATGCCGAGCAAGGTCCACATGCGCGGCTTCGGTCGAGAGCGGGCGTTCTGCCGCGGAAAGAACTGGGCGGGAAAGACGCTCATGCCAGGTCCGTAATCCGGGCGGCCAAACGGTCGCCCACCACCTCGAACTCGGTCCAGGCCATCAGCAGGCCGTTGACGCGCATGGGAATGTCCATGCTCTGGTGGCAGTTGGTTTCCAGAACCGTGCCCGGCGCGAGTTCCAGCAGCGACCGCACGGTAAAACGCAGAACCGGCACATCGAGCGCGAGCGTGCAAGGCAGCCACGGCAGCGCTTCCACGGCACGACGGGGCGGCGCGGGCGCGAGCGAAACGCTGCTCGGGCTGTTCAAGTCTGAAATTTGGAGGGCAGTGCTCATCGAAGCTCCCAAGCGTGCAACACCGAACCTTGGTGCAAGCGAGGGGCCAAAATTGCACCGTCCGCAGTTACCGAAGGGTGGGCAGAATGAGAGCGGCGTGAGAAGCCGGGCATTTCTTCCCTGCCTTGTCTGCGTGGTCTCATGCACAGCTCATCGCGCCCGGGATGGGAGCGCGATGAGCTGTTATTGCATTTACTGCAGGATTGCTATGGTAGCTTGTTCGATCTGGTCAAAGGTCGTCACGGTTTTCGCGTTCGCCTGGTACGCCTGCTGCGCGACGATGAGCTTGGAAAACTCGCTCGCGATGTTTACGTTTGAGCTTTCAACGTAGCCGCCCTTGATGGTGCCGCGCCCGCCCGTACCGGCGATGCCGACCTCCGCTTGGCCCGAACCTGCCGTCGCGAGAAACAGGTTATCGCCGATCTGCTGTAGCCCTTGCGTGTTGACTACGGTTGCCACCGCGACCTGCCCGAGAGCTCGCGGCGGCCCGGCCGTGAATGTGGCCTGGATGGTACCGTCGGTCTCGACGGTGTACCCGGCAAGCGCGCCTGCCGGGTTGCCGTTCTGCACGATGCTGGTCGTCGAGCTGCCCAGGCCGGACTGTGTGATTTCGCTTTTGCCGGTTGCATCGGCAAGATTCCAGGTGATGTTCGCAGCGGAGGCACCGTCGGCAAAGCTGGGAACGGCGATGGGCTGCGGCGCGGGCTTGCCGTTCGCGTCCAAGGGCGCGGTCAGATTGCCGTTCGCGTCGAAGGTGAGGGTTCCTGAAGCGACCTGCGTTGTATTTGACCCCGCGGCTGGACTCGCTAAGTCGGCACTGGCAATGCTCACCGAATAGCTCCACTGATTGGTGCCGGTCTTTGTGTAGGTGACTTGGAGGTTATGTGGGCCGCCCAGCGAATCGTAGATGCCCACGGAGGAAGCCGCCGTCGTGCTGTTGACAGCCGCATTGGAATCTAAGTTCACACTGGCTGAAAACGTCGATGTCGCCGTTGCTGGGTTAATCAGCCCTTGGCCGACCGAAAGCGGCGCGAGCGCGCTTGAGGTTTGAACGACACCGTTCGCGGCCGGGTAACCGAGGACCAGTGAACCATCGGGCGCGATCAACTGCCCGGTATTATTAGTGGTGAAATCGCCCGCGCGGCTGTATGCCGTAGCGCCGCTCGGCTGGCGTACGACAAAGAATCCGTCTCCGCTGAGAGCGAGATTAGAAGCGATCTTGGTTTCCGTCGCGGTGCCGTCGGAGAAATTCGTCGTAGTGGAAGCAGTTTCCACGCCGTCACCGGCTTGAATCGGGTCTTTCGCGCCGTTCGCAATCCCGCTCTGCGCGAAGATATCGCTGAAGGTGACGTTTTGGTCCTTGTAGCCGTCCGTCGACACATTCGCAATGTTGTTGGACACGGCTTGGAGGGCGGATTGGCTGGCGTTCAAGCCGGACAGGGGAATCGAAAAAAAGGACATTTACCGGGCTCCGATGAGGTTCGATAGGGCGTTGAGGTTGAGGGGGGCGGAAGGGTTCGCGTTGGCGGCTTGCAGCGCCTGGAGGGCGGCCTGCTGGGCGGCTTGGGCCTGCGCTTCAGGGGCTTGCGCGGCTTTCTCAGGCGCGGCCGTGCTGGTAACGGCTTGCGTCAAGCTTGCCTTCGCGCCGGGCGTCGTGCCGCCCGAACCCGACCCGCTCGCCGCGGCGGTGGTGTTCGCGGAAGGGTTCAGCGTCTGGTTGATGCTGATGAGCTGATCGAGCTGGTTAAGCGAGATGAGCTGGCCGACGCTTTGGGTCGGGTCGACCGGCTGCGTGGGGTCCTGATTCTTGAGCTCCTGGATGAGGAGGTTCAGAAATGTCGAGCCCAGGTTTGTGGTGGAGAACGGGTCGCTGCTTGTGGTGGTGCTTTGCGTTCCGGTTGCGGCTTGGGCCTTGGCTTTGGTTTGGACCGAGGCGTCGAAGGGGCTGACGAAACCCGGACTTCCGAGGGAAAGAGCTGCCATAATTGCGTCCTTTTTTAAGCGAGCACGCTTAAGCGCGTGGTCGGGGTTGGGAGTGGCGAGCCGGTCGCGGAAGCGGGCTCGCTGGGGAGGAAAGGCAAAGCAGGTGCGGACCCGGCTGAGGGAAACCGCCGTCCGCCTTGCGGTGACGAGTGCGAACCGCTGCCCTGCCCGGACGCGCTCGCGCCGGTATCGCGAACCTCAACGCGCGCTTGCAGGCCAAGCTTTTCTTCAAGCGCGGGCAGGTGGGCGGCGATAACGTGGCCTAATGCGCTATGGTCAAGCGCGATCGCGGCCTGGAGAACTCCCGACGAAGCCGAGGTGGCGATCGACACCGAGCCGAACTCCGGCGAATGCAGGCCAAGCCGGAGCTCCGTGGTGTTCGCGGATTGAAGAAGATGAGCGGTTTGGAGCGGCTGCGGCTCTGAGATGGGAGCTGCCGCGGGCAGGGCCGGCGTTTTAGGGGCTGCCCATACAATGCCGTCCGGGCTTGACGGCGCAACGGCAAAGGGAACGGTCGATGAG
>CAXTUV010000208.1:0-6125 GCA_964247445.1 uncultured Acidobacteriaceae bacterium
GATCCGCTCGGCGCGCCGAAAAGCCAGCAGCGACTCCAGAATTGCGCGGTCCGGGTCAAGCCAGCCACGCTCGAAGGCGGCTTGGAGCATCGCGTACTCGCCTGAAACCTGGTAGGCCCCCAGCGGCAGGTCGAAGCGGTCGCGCGCCGAACGGATCACATCGAGGTACGGCATGCCGGGCTTCATCAGGATCATGTCCGCGCCTTCTTGGATGTCGGCCTCGACCTCGCGCATGGCCTCGCGGAGGTTGGCCCCGTCCATCTGGTAGCCGCGCCGGTCGCCGAACTGCGGGGCGGAGTCGGCGGCCTCGCGGAAGGGGCCGTAAAAAGCGGAGGCGAACTTGGCGGCATAACTCAGGATGGGGGTGTTTTCAAGAGCGGCCGCATCCAAGGCGCGTCGGATGGCGGCCACGCGGCCGTCCATCATGTCGGACGGGGCGACCACGTCGGCGCCGGCCCGAGCTAGCGAAACGGCCGCGCGGGCGAGCGGGACAAGCGAGCGGTCATTATGGACGTGCTGCTCGCCGTCGACCGCGTGCAGTATCCCGCAGTGGCCGTGGGTGGTGTACTCGCACAGGCAGACGTCGGCGACCAGCACCAGCGACTTGGACGCGCGGGATGCTTTGAGCCGGCGCAAGCCCTGCTGCACGATGCCGTTCTCGGCCCAGGCTCCCGAGCCTTCTTCATCCTTCGTCTCAGGCAGGCCAAAGAGCAGCAGGCCGCCGATGCCTAACTGGGCCGCTTCCTCCGCTTCGCGCTCGGCTTCGTCCAGCGATAGATTGAACACGCCCGGCATGGAGGAAATGGGCCGGCGGACGCCTTCGCCGGGACACAAAAATAAGGGCAGGATCAGCTGCGAGGGCTGGAGATGGGCTTCGCGGACGAGGGAGCGCAGGGCCGGGGTTTGGCGCAGGCGACGCATGCGGAGAAACGGGGCGTCCATAGGCTTAGTCTAGGCGCTGATCTAAGACTTCTCCGTTGGGAGAGCTTAGCGGTTGCCTTCGAGGTCGCTGATGCGCTGCTCGTGGAGCTTGAGCACCTGGACCAATAATCCGGTCGTGTCGGCCAAGCTGTCCACCTTGGTTCCCAGCTTGTCTACGGTTACGGCCAAGCTGTCCACCTTGGTTCCCAGCTTGTCCACGGTTACGGCCAGGCTGTCCACCCTGGATCCCAGCTTGTCCACGGTTTGCGTCAGGTGCCGCATGTCCGCGTGGAGAAGTTCCACGGATTGAGCAAGGGCTTCGTGGCGCTCCGTGAGCCGTTCGATCCTCTCATCGATCGTCATGGATGAATCGTACCAGCCGTTGTCGCGATAAAGGTTAACTCGGAAGGGAAAGCAGTCAGTTTCGCGAAGGCAACAGCGGGTGCAGGCACGAGCGTCCCTTTCAGACAAACCCGCATCTTTGTGCGCATGGCAACCGAGAAAAAAGCACCGGCAAAGAAAGCGGCAGGGGCCAAAGCTCCAGCTAAGAAAAGCGCGGCCAAGAAGAGCGCCGCCAAGGCTCCGGCGAAGAGAGGTATGGCAAAGCAGCCCACCAAGGACCCGAAAGGCGGGCTGACCGCGGCCGGGCGCAAGGCTTTCGCTGAAAAGGAAGGTGCGCATCTGAAACCTGGTGTGCAGGGCCCTGCGAACACGCCCGAGAAGATGGTCCGCAAGGGATCGTTTCTGCGGCGGCATTTCGCCAACCCGCAAGGACCGATGGAGCGGGACGGCGAGCCGACACGGCTCGCGCTCTCAGCCCATGCCTGGGGCGAGCCGGTGCCGCATTCAGACGCGGATGCGAAAAAGCTGGCGGAAAAGGGGAGCGAGCTGCTGGAGCAGTATCACGAAGCGAAGGGCGACAAGAAAGCCTGAAGCCGCCGGCGCACGGCGGCTGCCCGGAATCCAGGCTATCGCGCAGCCGCCGTGCGGACCGCTGGTTGATAGTCAGCCGGGATGTCGAAGAGCGATGCGTCGGGATCAGCTCGCGTGAGTGAAACCACCGTGACCGAGGAGCTGCCGACGCGCGGGTCACTGTGCGTGATCTTGAGATTGAGGCGCAGCTCGGGCGAGTACCAATAGTCGTCGGTAAGCACCATCTCCGCGCCGGAGCCGCTCGCTTCAGCCGGGATAGTTTGTGTCACCCGCACACCGTGCACCTCCACGCCCGCAATGGATTGCGTACCTAAATCTTCCTGGCGGGCAAACCGGCTTTGCGGGTAGCTGCTGCCGGTCGCGGAGGCGAACGGGCCTGTGGTGTCGGTCGCCGGTGGGCGGCTGAGTGCGTTTACCTGAAAGGTATGCTGCCGCGGGTAGAGGAAGCTGGAGATGCGCGTCACGGGGTCATATAGGTGAACCGAGGCCACCGGCAGCACGGGGCCGGCAACGGGCGCGGGCGTGCGAAACTCATTGCGAATGCGGCCCTGAACATCCCGGGCAATCAGGCTTGCGGACTTGAGGATGGTTGCTTTGCCGTCGGCTTGTGCCGCGGAGCGCTCCGTCACCACTGTCGCTGTAAACGGCTCACCGGGAATGGGTGTCACGAAGATGCCCTGAGCGCGGGCCGCAAGAGCCGGGAAGCAGGCAAGAAACGCGATTGAGACGGAAGCGCGAAGCAGGAAAGGCATGACGGCTCTCCAGGTTGCTGCTAAGAGTAGGGTAAGCGAGGAGGCCCGCGCGGGCAAGCGGAAATGCAGGGACCCGCACGAGCGCGGGTCAGTCCTCGACCGGCGGCTCGAGTTTGTGCCATAGCTCGGCGAGTGAAACGGTGATAGGTGTGCCGGGCATGGCGAGGACGGCAGTCGCGGAGCCCTCTTCCGGCCTGTGAAAGCCGCGGGCATCGGTGAGGAATGTCTGTTGTGTATAGGGATTGGAGACCCAAATCTGCTCGATTTCGAAGCGGACTTGCGTTCAGGGTCGTAGCTGGTGTTCAGGTACTCCTCGACGAAGACAAAAACCGGGAGGGTGAGCGCGCTCACGGCATTTCTCCTTCCGCCAGTATCGCCCGGCCCCGGCGGCCGGGGAAGCGGAAAGCGTAGGATAGGGAGTGATTTTGGCGGTCGCGAGGTGCGGTTTTGGCGAATGAGCAGACAGTGTACGACGTAGCGATTGTGGGCGGCGGGCCGGCCGGGTACACGGCGGCCATTCGGGCCGGGCAGCACGGGCTCAAAGTAGCTCTGCTGGAGCGCGAAGACAAGCTCGGCGGCACCTGCCTGCACTGGGGCTGCATCCCGACCAAGTCCATGCTCTTCAACGCCGAAGTGTACGAGCTGATGGAGCATGCGGACGAGTACGGCATTGAAGGGCTGGGCACGCCCAAGCTGAACTGGCAAAAGGTCCTCGAGCGTAAGAACGGCATCATCAACAAGCACGTCAAGGGCTTGGACTTCCTGATGCGGAAGAACAAGGTGACCGTGGTGCGCGGGCAAGCCTGCCTGCAAGGCCCGGCGCAGGACGGTGTGCATACGATCGCGGTCGGTAAGGCTTCGAACGGCGTGGGCGAGAACACTGAGGTGCGGGCGAAAAACGTGGTGATCGCCACCGGGTCCGACGCGAAGATGCTGCCCGGATTGGAAATCGGGCCGGACGGTCGCAGCACCATCCTGACCAACAACGAAATCCTGCTCATCGATGCGGTGCCGAAGTCGATGGTGATTATCGGTTCGGGGGCTGTCGGCGTGGAGTTCGGGTCGATCTTCCGCTCTTTCGGTGCGGAGATCACCATCGTCGAGTACCTGCCGCGCATTGTTCCGGCGGAGGACGAGGACGTTTCAAAGGAGCTGCAAAGAACCTTCCGCAAGCGCGGCATCGATGTGCACACGAGCGCGAAGGTCGAGGGCGTCGAGTTGACCGAGGGCGGCGCGAGGGTGACCTGGGTCGCGGCGGACGGTAAGAAAGTCGAGAAGGAAGCCGAGAAGGTCCTGGTCGCCGTGGGACGCGCGCCGCGGACCGACAACATCGGCCTCCAAAGCTATCCGGGAATCAAGCTTGAAAAGGGCTTTATCCAGACCGACGAATGGATGCGCACGGGCGTCGAGGGCGTATATGCGATCGGTGACATCGTCGCCGGGCTGCCGCAGCTGGCGCATGTGGGCGCGATGTGCGGGATCGTGGTCGCGTCGAAGTTAGCCGGCAAGTACGCGCGGCCCGTCAAGCGCACCCGCATCCCGGCCTGCACCTATACCGAGCCGCAGATCGGGTCGGTCGGCTTAAGTGAAGCCATGGCTAAGGAACGCGGCCATACCGTCAAGGTCGGCAAGTTTCCGTTCTCCGCGAACTCGAAGGCCTCGATCGTGAACCAGCATGACGGGTTTGTAAAGGTCGTCACGGATACGAAATACGGCGAGGTACTCGGGGTGCACATCATCGGCGCGTCCGCGACCGAGCTGGTGGCCGAGGCCGTGGTCGCGATGGAGCTCGAAGCGACGCTGGAAGAGCTGATGTTCACGATCCACGCGCACCCGACCTTGGCCGAGGCGATGCTGGACGGTTTCGGGGCGGTGGAGGGGCTGGCGATCAACGTGTAGTACTGCCGATGCCATGGAGCCGAGCGAATTCGACGCATTTTGGAGCAGCGCGAAAACCATTATCGAGGACATCCGTTTCGAATCTGCGTCCGGGCAGACGGAGGTTCTGGAATTCAATGACGTTGAGGTATTAAGCGAGGCTGTTCCGCAAACGATAATGCTGCACGGTCGTTATCTATGCAGAACCCGTGAGATTTGCTACAACTTCGTTCTAAGCGGCGTCAATCCAATCGCTCGATACGACGTGAGAGGCAGCAGACATAGGGAGGCGGGCAGAACGCATTTTCATAAAGTGATAGCTGCGGCGGATCCACGGCAGAATCTGCCTCATGCTGAGGCCCGGCCGGATCTGGAGAACTTAACGGCACTTCAGGTGTGGCAGCACTTGCTTGAAGAGGCGAACCTCACCCATACAGGGCAATTCTTTGAACCGGAGGTGCAATGCTGAACTGCTCAAATCTAGCGGAGATCGTAACCGCGCTGCCCTTGGTTGAGGAATGCGCTGCGCTGCGCGATGGAACACTCCGCATCTCCACGCCGTTCACGTACCCGAACGGCGAACATATTGACGTTTTTTTAAGCGAAACGCGCGATATATTCAGGGATCTGCGGCTTTCCGATTACGGCCAGACCACTCACTACCTCAGAACCGCTCAGGCCAAGCTGGGGGGTACACGCCGAAAGCGGGAAATCCTAGCGGACATCACCGCACAAACAGGCGTCCGTTTTGCATCGGGAGACTTGTACATTGAAAGTGTGGATCGCAATCTTGCGGCTCTCCCGGATTTTATTTTCCGCCTTTCCCAGGCTTGCGTAAGAGTATCCGATTTTGGAACTCACCAAAGACTTCGCTCCTCCAATCCGTTTCGGGATGATGTTGAAGATTTTTTAGAAGCTAGGCATTTGGTATGTATTCCTGACGTTTCGGTTCAAGGAAAGTATGGAAGTGTGTCGCTCGATTACGAGGTGAGATTCGGCAAGGGTTCTGCTTACCTATTGGTACTGGCGGCACTGAACGAATCTTCCGCACATAACTCCGCGAATGAAATCTTCAGCAAATGGCATAACATTTTGCATGGGGAAGCGAACTCGTTTGCTAAGCGAGTGACTGTCTACAACTCTCAGTCGAATGCTATCCGAGGTGAGGATTTAGACCGGCTGCGCGATTACTCAAACGTGGTCTCGTACCCGCAGGAACAGGATTTGCTCGCTTCCCTGCTTGCGGCCTGAGTGCGGTGTGCGTTCGTCAGCTTACCCCAGTGATACCCGAGACTTCGCAGACGCGTGAAACCGTATGTGATGGGTGAAACTCTCCAGCTAGGAGAATGCTGGATGTATAGAGGCGCATGAGGATGCAATGCGGGCGGGCCGGCGGGCGCAGGTGCCAAGCGGCCAAGCGCTAGGGTGCACAAAGGGTCGTCGCGTTAGCCTGAACGCATGATCTCGCTGATTACAGTAATGCAGCTGGGCCGGATAGAGTACCCCGGCGCCCTCGTCCTTCAGGAGCAGCTCGTCGAGCTGCGGCGGACAAGCCGGATCGGAGACACACTCGTCCTCCTGGAGCACCCGCCGGTGCTGACCCTGGGCCGGAACTCCGGCCGCGGTAATATCCTGGCGAGC
>CAXTUV010000209.1:0-6081 GCA_964247445.1 uncultured Acidobacteriaceae bacterium
CGATGCGCTTTACATTGGCCAGTCCGATACCGGTACCTTCAAACTCTTCTGTTCGATGCAAGCGCTGGAAAACCCCGAAAAGCTTTTGAGCGAACCGGCCGTCGAAACCCGCGCCGTTGTCGCTGAGGGCGAACACGAGCTCCCCATGGAGGATGCTCGCGGTCATGCGCACGGTTGGTTCGCTTCGCTTTCCGGTGTACTTTGCCGCGTTTGAGAACAGATTCCGCAGCACCTGCCGCAGCAGCTGCGCGTCGCCCAACACGCGCGGCAGCGGCCCGCGCGTAAACGCGATCGCGCGTCCCCGGACTTCGTCGTCGACCACCGCGGCCCATTCCCGGTCGACCAACTCTTCCATGTCCACGGGAGACACGGTCAGCTTGGCTCGGGCGAACCGGGAAAAGTCCAGCAGTGAGTCGACCAACAAGCCGGCGAAGCGCGCCGACTCCATGATGGTGGCGAGATAGCGGCGGCCGCGCTCAGAAAGCCGGTCGCCTTCCTCGTCGCGCAGCAGCTCGGAAAATCCCGAAATGTGCCGAAATGGAGCGCGGAGGTCATGCGAAACCGAATACGAAAATGCTTCCAGTTCCTGGTTTGCCGCTTGGAGATCCTGCGCCAGTTCCGCCAGGTCTTCCGCGCGGCTCAGCACGATCTCAAGCACGGCCGACCGGAACTCCTGCGCAGCCTGCACCTCTTCGAGCGTCCAAGGAACGGAAGCGCCGCGCACCGTCTCCTTCCACTCCGCGAAGGAATGGCGGGGCGAAATGACCTCATCCGGCGAGGACGGCTTTTGCGGGTTGCCGGCCCAGCGCACGGTTTGGACCAGCTCCGGACGAAACCAGAGCACGTGCGTGTTGTGGAGGCGCGACACGGAGATGACAATGGCTCCGGCGGCTTCTTCCGGCGCTTCCGGCCACACCTCGCGCAGGCGGCGGCTCGCGAAGAACTCGTTCTTGCCCAGCGTCCGCAGTTTCTCGACCAGCTGAAGCACCTCCGGCGCGGCGGGCGTTTGCCCGAACAACTGCGCGGTTTGCCCTCCGACGATCGCCGCGCCGCGCGCGTCCACCAGTTGCAGCAGCATGCCCGGCGAGCGGAGGAGGCCGTCCATGTAGTTTTCTTGCGCGGCCATGGCGGCCAGCAAGCGCGCCTGCACCTGCTTGGCTTTGAGCGCCTGCTCCAAGCGCAGGGACTTCTCGTGCGCCTCGATCTCGGACGCGGCGATCTGCATCACGAAGTCGCATGCCGAACGCAGGCGGAGCGGCAAAAACCGGGGCGCGTGATGATGGCAGGACACCAAACCCCACAAGCGCCCGTCGATGATGATGGACACCGACATGGAGCACAGCGTCCCCATATTGCGCATGTACTCGCGGTGCACGGGCGAAACGCTGCGCAGCACCGACGGCGACAGGTCGATCGCACCCGCTTCGCCTCCCACGCCGCGCAAGGGCGAGGGCTCGTAGCCGACATCCGGAATGATGCGGACGCGGTTGAGCTCGTACATGCGGCGGGCCTGCGCCGGCACGTCCGACGCGGGGAAGCGCAAGCCGAGCAGCGATCCAAGCTCGTCGTTGCGCGACTCGGCCAACACCTCGCCGTGGCCGTGCTCATCGAACCGATACAGCACCACCCGGTCGCAGCCGGTAAGCGCCCGTATCTCCACCACGGCGCACTCTGAAACGGATAGAACGGTGCGCTCGCGCCGGACTGTGCTGACGTAGTTGTACAGACGGCTGTTGAGCGCTGCGACGTCTACCGGTTCACGCTGCTGCTCGAACTCAAAGATACGCAGCGGAGCCGATCCGTCCATGCCTGCCCAAGCCACAACGTCGAACATGCCCGCGCCGTCCACGGGGGTTGTCCCGAGCAGGCGCGTGGCACCGGTCAGGGGCTCGGCGCGAAACTCAAACGTAAGCAAATCCGCCGTGTTACCAAGAACTTCGTGCGGCCGCGCTTGAAGGATTTGCCGAAGCGGGCGGCCGAGAAAAGCTTCCGCCGACTGGCTCGCGACCGCGATCCGGTCCTCGGTATCAATGGCCAATAGGAAACCATGAGGCTGCACACTGCCCGGGATGTGAATCGGCTCACGATCGCAGGAGGTGAGATCAAGGCGGATGGCGGGAACCGCTGAAAGCTCGGCGATGGCCTGCGCTTGGAATCGGCTTTCTCGTGATTGGCGGCTCACCATGAGCGTTCACTCTTAAGTAACAACGAAATACGTTACCTCATCAGATTGCGCCGCAACGAAAAAGGCGAATCAGCAGTAAAAATTTTGTTTGTGACATCGATACCTGGCGGCATCGCCGCTTACTCGTCGCCGCACCCGCGGCGTGCCGATTAGGATGCCGAATGGCATCCTACCGGGAACAATGGCGCAAAAGCATGAAGCAGTATCCTGGCGGCGGATCCATTCCGAAGCCCGGAATCGGTTCGGCGTGGAGCACCTGCGCCCCGGGCAACGGGAAGTTCTTGAAGCAGTGTTCGCGGGCCGAGACGCGGTCGTGCTGATGCCGACGGGCTCGGGCAAAAGCTTGTGCTACCAGCTCCCGGCGGTGTTCCTGCCGAAGGCCGTGGTGGTGGTCTCGCCCCTGCTGGCCCTGATGGAGGACCAGCGCGGAAAAGCGGAGGACGCGCACATCGCGGTTGAAAAAATCGACTCGACCCTGACCGTGCGCGAAAAGCGCGAAGCCGAGCGGGCTGTACAAGAAGGCGAGCCGGAGCTGATTTACTTAACGCCCGAGCGCCTGGAAAATCGAGAGTTCCTCGCCAAGCTCGCCGAGGGCGGCGTAAGCCTCTTGGCGGTGGATGAGGCGCACTGCATTTCGCAGTGGGGGCATGACTTTAGGCCCGCCTACATGGGCCTGGGCGATGCCCGCCGCGCGCTCGGCAACCCGCCCGTGATTGCGCTGACCGCGACTGCGACGGGCGAGGTGGTCGAGGACATCCGCGAACAGCTCAAGCTGCACGACCCGCTGGTCATCAACACCGGCGTGGAGCGGCCCAACCTGACCTTTTCGGTCCACCACACGGTGAACCGCGACAGCAAAATGCAAGCCGTGCGCGAGCTGCTCGCAGGGTCGGGCGAGGGCTCGGGCATCGTGTACACCGCGAGCGTCAAGACCGCGGTCGAGCTGTACGAGGCGCTCCAAGAAAGCGGCGTTTCCGTGGGCCGCTATCACGGCAAGTTGCCCACGCGCGAGCGCGAACGGATGCAGGCCGCGTTCATGGCAAACGAGTATCGGGTGCTGATCGCGACCAAGGCGTTCGGCATGGGCGTGGATAAGCCGGACATCCGATTTGTATGCCACTACGAGTTTCCGGACTCGCTCGAAAGCTACTACCAGGAAGCCGGGCGCGCGGGACGCGACGGCGAGCCCGCGCGGGCCGTGCTCTTGTACCGGTTGGAAGACAAGCGCATCCAGCGATTCTTCCTGGTCAGTCGCTACCCTCGTTTGGACGAGATGGATCGGGTGGTCGCGGCGCTTGAAACGCCGGGCACAGCCGCGGCGGTAGCGGAGCGGGCCGGAGTGGGCAAGCGCCGAACCGAGGCGATCCTCCATATCTTGCGCGCGTCCGAGCTGGTGCGCCGCACCTCGCGAGGATTTGCGCGCAAGGCAGACGGGGTCTCGCAAGACGCGCTCCAGGGCTTGCTGCATGACTTCGAGGAGCGGGGCGGTGAGGACCGCAGCCGGCTCGACGAGATGATGCACTATGCCGAAAGCCCCGTATGCCGCAAGCAGCTGCTGCGGGAGTACTTCGGCGAGGAAGGGGGCGAGCCTTGCGGGGAGTGCGATAACTGCCTGGACCCGCGGGGACTCGCCCGCGCCGAGGAAATTCCGGAACCCGCGCGCGAGCAAGGAGTGGTGGTCGCGACCGCGATGGGCGAGATGGTCACCACCGCCCCGGAAACCCTGCCCTCGCGCGAAGAGCCGCTGTTCAAGGCCGGCGATGCGGTGAAGCATCGGAAGTTTGGTCCAGGTAAAGTCATCGAGATGGATGGAGAAAACCTGGTGGTGCGCTTCGAGGGCGGGATGAAGCGGGTGCGGCCCACGTATGTGCGGGCAGGGTGACGAATGGCCCATTACAAATGCCCCGTCTGCTTCTACCCCGACATGGAAGAATCGCCGCAGGAGTTCAACATTTGCCCTTGTTGCGGGACCGAGTTCGGCAACGACGACTACGCGATGACTCACGAAGAGCTGCGGGACGAGTGGATCGCGGAAGGGAGCCCTTGGTTCTTTGAGGACCCGCCGCCGGGTTGGTCCGCGAAGCAGCAGCTTGCCTTCGGGCGGGATCCAGGTTCCAGGGTGCAGTGACGTTTTAGAATCCCTCCAGCACCCGCTCCAGCCGCACCCCGCGCGAGCCCTTGAGCAGCACTGCATCCCCCTCGCGCAGCTCGCGGCGGAGCCACGCGCCGGCTTCCTCGGGAGTCTGAAAAAACAGCGCGAGCGTTCCGACTTCCGCCGCGGCCTCGGCCAGCGCGAGCGCCGCGCCTTGCACCCCGACCACCCAGTCGGCCCCAAGCCGCGCGGCTTCGCGGCCCGCCTCTGCATGCAGCATACCGGTTTCGGGGCCGAGCTCCAGCATCTCGCCCGCGACCACGATGCGCCGGCTGGCGGGTAGGCGCATGAGCGTCGCGATCATGGCGGAGAGCGCGGCGGGATTAGAGTTGTAGCAGTCGTTGATGACCTGCGCGCCCCGGATGCGGAGCACTTCGCCTCGCTTCTCGCCGGGCCGGAGTTCGGCAAGGGCGGCCGCGCCTTCCGCGAGCGGCACGCCCGCCTCCAAGCCGACCGCCAGCGCCAGCAGGGCGTTGCCGGCGTTGTGCTCGCCCAGGAAGTGCAGGCGAACCTCGGCCTGCTCGCCGCGCGCGCTAACCTGAAAAAATAGTTCCGTGTTGTTTTCGCGCAGATTGGACCCGCGTACCTCGGCATGCTCCGCGCGCCCAGCCAGCACACTTCGGCCCGCGTGCGCATTTGCATACGCCGCAACTCGCGCGTCGTCCGCATTGAGGAAAGCCGTGCCGGAAGGCGAAAGCGCCTCCACGAGCTCGCGTTTCGCTGCCGCGACGCCTTCGATGCCGTTCGGGAAATTGCCCGCGTGCGCCATGCCGACATTGGTCACCACGCCCCAGTCCGGACGCGCGAGCGAGGCCAGCAGCGCAATCTCCCCGGCATGCGACATGCCCATCTCGATCACGGCAAAGCGGTGCTCGGGCTCTAGCCGCAGCAGCTGGAGCGGTACGCCGAATTGGTTATTCAGGTTCCCCGCGGACTTGAGGACTAGATATTTCGCCGAGAGAACAGCCGCGGTCATCTCCTTGGTGGTGGTCTTGCCCGCGCTGCCCGTCAGGCCGACCACGACCCCGCCCCAAGCACGCCGGACCGCCGCGCCCAAACGCTGCAACGCGAGCAGCGGATCGTCGACCAAGATCTCCGGGCCGCCGCCCGATACGCGCGAGACCACCGCTGCCATCGCCCCACGTTCCAGCGCCGCCGGCACGAACCGGTGCGCGTCGAACCGCTCGCCCGAAACCGCGAAGAACAACTCTCCGGCCGCGATCGTCCGCGAATCGATCGAGTACCCCTCCGCGACGGCGTCCGGGTCGGCCCCCCGGAGCTCGCCGCCTATCCATGCCGCGGCCTGCCCAAGCGTCAGCTTCACCAGCCCAGCTCCCCGAGCGCCGCCGCCGCAACCGCCGCGTCGTCAAACGCGAGCTTCTTGCCCGCAATCTCCTGTGTACGCTCGTGCCCCTTGCCCGCGAGCATGACCACATCCTGCGCTTTTGCTTCCGCCAACACGAGTCGAATCGCCCGCGCGCGGTCCAGTTCGACCGTGTAGCGCCCGCCCGACTCGCGCAGACCAGGCAATATGTCTTCGGCGATTGCGTCCGGCGCTTCCGACCGCGGATTGTCACTGGTGAGCACGCTGAAATCGCTCGCCCGCCCGGCAGCCGCGCCCATGCGGGGGCGCTTGGCCCGGTCGCGGTCGCCGCCGCAGCCGAACAGGCACAGCACCCGGCCTCCTTGCGCAACGTGCTGGGCGTCGCGCGGGAGTTTGCGGACGCGCAAGGAGGCCGGGTGC
>CAXTUV010000210.1:0-6049 GCA_964247445.1 uncultured Acidobacteriaceae bacterium
GGCAGAAAAGCCACCGACATTCGTGGTCGTCGACAAACGGAAGTTCACCGCGGAAGGCGAGCGCCGGGACGCGCCGGGAGAAACGCCCGAGCCGCAAGCGCCGGCCAAGGTGGTGACCATGCCTATACGGACGCCCGAGCCCGCGCCGGAAGATGACGTCCAAGAAGAGTTGACCGGCGCACTCGACGGCACAACGGGCCTTGCTTACGAGCCGGACGAGCCCGGCGACGATCTGCCGTCCGAGTTCGCGGGCGATGAGCAAGTAGGCGAGCCTCGCTCCGCCGCTGAAACCGCGGCGCAGGATGAAGCTTACCGGCAAACCAGCCGCGCCATCGACTCGGCCCTGCGTGAGGCCAACCCCGGCGCGCGGCAGCCCGGCGCGGTCACCTTTGAGCACGTCGTGCAGAGCTTTTACCTGTCGGCCATCATGGCCATGGGCGCGGGCACCGAGCCCGGGCAGCAGCCGCGGGTCGACATCCTGGGCGCGCGCCAGTCGATCGACATGCTCGGGGTGATCGAGGAAAAAACCCACGGCAACCTGTCCCCGCAAGAGTCCGACCTGCTTAAAGGCATCGCCTTCGAGCTCCGGATGATGTTCATGGAGCTGACGAACGCGATCTCGC
Source organism: uncultured Acidobacteriaceae bacterium (assembly GCA_964247445.1). Taxonomy (GTDB): domain Bacteria; phylum Acidobacteriota; class Terriglobia; order Terriglobales; family Acidobacteriaceae; genus EB88. The sequence goes on from CAXTUV010000210.1 coordinate 624, forward strand.
GGCAGGCGCAGCAAGCCCCTCCGCCGGGCAGCTTGCGCTAAGGAATGCCAACGGGGGAGATTGTCGTGCTGGGGTCAGGCACCAGCATGGGCGTGCCCATCCTGGGCTGTCGGTGCGCGACCTGCACCTCCACCGACCCGTGCGATAACCGCACCCGACCTTCGATCGCCGTGCGTTGGGATGACCATTGTGTCGTCATCGACACTGGCCCTGAGTTTCGCATGCAGGCACTGCGCGAAGATATCCGGGCCGCCGATGCGATCTTCTACACTCACCCCCATGCCGACCACATCCTGGGCCTGGATGACCTACGGCCGCTGACCTTCCGGCACCCGGCGGGTAGGCTGCCCTTGTACGCCGACGCCGGCCCCGCGACCGTGCTGGAGCGCATCTTTGAGTACACATTTTCGCCGGCTTCGCCCTACCCGAATAAAGCTCGCGTCGTGCTCCACCGCATCGGCGGGACGGACGCGGTCGAGGTCGGCGGGCAGCGCTTCCAACGCGTACCGCTCATGCACGGCCGTTTGCCAATCGCCGGCTACCGGTTCGGGCGCGCGGCTTACCTACGGACATGAACGTCATCCCGGAAGCCAGTCTCGACTTCCTCCGCGATCTGGACATCGTCATCCTGGATGCCCTGCGCTGGGAGTACCACCCTTCGCACGCGAACGTGGACGAGGCATTGGGCTGGGTAGCCAGGCTCGGGGCGCGCTGCGCCTACCTCACCCACATGTCGCACGAGCTCAAGTATGCGGAAACCGAGGCGAAACTTCCCCCAAACGTGCGCTTGCTGTACGACGGGCTGCGCATCCCGTTCGAGTTCTAGCCGTGAAGGTTTCGCGCGAGCTATCACCCTTCGGCGGCCCGAGCGTGGTCGCGATCGGCAACTTCGACGGGGTGCACCTGGGACACCGGGCGATCCTGGCTGATGTGCTCGCGCAGGCAAAAAAGGCGCGAGCGCGAGCGGTGGTGGTCACCTTCGACCCGCACCCCTTGCGCGTGCTGCGCCCGGCGGGTGCGCCGCCGCTGCTGACTCCCATGCCGGAGCGCTTACGCCTCCTTGCCGGCACTGGGGTGGACCGGGCAGTTGTGCTGCCCTTCACCGACGCATTTTCCCGCGAAAGCGCGCGCGGGTTCGCCGAGCGTGTGCTGCGCGACGGCTTAGGCGCGATTGCGGTGCACGAGGGCGATAACTTCCGCTTCGGCTACCGGGCTGAGGCCGGCCTCGAAGCGCTGCGCTTATTGGGGGAGGAGCTCGGCTTTGCCGTCGTGGCCCACCCGATGCTGCACCGTCGGGGGCTGCCTGTGTCATCCTCGACCGTCCGGGGCTTGGTCGCCGAGGGCCGGGTCGAGCGCGCCCGCGCGCTGCTGGGGCGGCCGTTCGCGATCGCGTCCACCCAGGCCCGGGGACGCGGCATCGGCTCGCGCCTGCTCGTACCGACCGTGAACCTGGCCGACTACCCGGAGCTCAAACCCGCGCACGGGGTCTATGTCACACGGGTGCAGATTGGTGAGCGATGGTTCGGGGGCATCACCAACGCGGGCGACCGACCCACCTTCGGCCCGGACTCCTACGCGATCGAGTCGCACCTGCTTGACTTCGAGCCGGTCTCCATCGACGAAGACACGCCCGTGCGGGTCGAGTTTCTGCACCGCCTGCGCGGCGAGCAACGCTTCCCTTCCCCGGAAGCGCTGAAGGCACAGATCGGGCGCGATGTCGCGCGGGCACGGCGGTACCACCGGCTGGCCGGGCTGCTAGTAAGCTAGGAGGACCATGTTCGACAATCTGCAGGACAAGCTCCAGCGCGCCTTTAAAAACCTGCGCGGCCAAGGCACGGTCACCGAGGACAATATCAACGACGCCCTACGCGAAATCCGCTTGGCGCTGCTTGAGGCCGATGTGAACCTCGCGGTCACCAAGGAGCTCATCGAGCACATCCGCGTGAAGGCGCTGGGCCAAGAAGTGATGACCGCGCTTTCGCCCACCGAGCAGGTCATCAAGATCGTGCGTGACGAGCTCGTCGCGCTGCTCGGCAAGGACACGGCCCGGTTCAACTTCGCGTCGCGGCCGCCGACAGTGATCCTCATGGCCGGCTTGCAGGGCTCAGGCAAGACGACCACCTCCGGCAAGCTGGCGGCGTGGCTCCAGAAAGGCGGCCACCGGCCCCTGCTGGTTTCGGTCGACGTGTACCGCCCGGCTGCCCGGCAGCAGCTTAAGATCGTCGCGCAGTCCATCAAGGCCAACCTGTACGAGGGAGATGAGCGCGGCGAGCCCGCCGGGCCCGCTCTGGTAGAGCGCCTGGCGAAAGAAGCCCGGCGCGAGGCTGTTAATTCCGGCTGTGACACCCTGATCGTCGATACGGCGGGCCGGCTCGGCATCGACACCGAGCTGATGGACGAGATGGCGATGCTGAAGCGCGAACTCGCCCCGCAGGAGATCCTGTTCGTCGCCGACGCCATGACCGGCCAGGACGCGGTGCAGTCGGCGAAGGCCTTCCACGATCGGCTGGCGCTGACCGGCACCGTGCTGACCAAGATGGACGGCGACGCCCGCGGGGGTGCCGCGCTGTCCATCCGCCACGTAACCGGGCAGCCGGTCAAGTTCATCGGAACGGGCGAAAAGCCGGACGCGTTTGAAACCTTCCATCCGGACCGCATCGTCAGCCGCCTGCTGGGCATGGGCGACATGATGTCGCTTATCGAGCGGGCCGAGGCGACGCTCGATAAGAAGCAATCGGAGGACTTCGCCCGCAAAGCCCTGTCCGGCGAGGGTTTTTCGCTCGAAGACTTCCGCGATCAGCTCCGGCAGATTCGCAAGCTCGGCAGCCTTCAGTCCATCATCAAGATGCTGCCCGCAGTCGGGCCGTTCCAGGGCATCCAGCAGATGGCCGACCAAGTAGACGAAAAGCAGTTCAACCGCGTGGAGGCCATCATCAACTCCATGACCAAGCGCGAGCGCAACAACCACGAGATCATCAACGGCTCGCGCCGCAAGCGAATTGCCGAAGGTTCGGGTACGAGCGTGCAGGAAGTTAACCAGCTATTGAAGCAGTACGCGCAGATGCGGAAGCTGTTCGGGGGCATGGGCAAGGGCGGCGGCATGGCGATGCAGCGCAGGGCGATGAGCATGCTGGGCGGAATGCGGGGCAGGTAATCGTCTACGCGGCTCGCGGTCCCTCGGACGGATATTTACAAGAACACGCCACAAAGTGGCCGCCTCCCGCGCAGGGGTTTCAGGTTTCCTATGGACCGACTCCAAGACCAACTCGACGCCATCACCGAGCGCACCCGCGCCTTGGTCCAACCGGAGCGTCTCGCACCCTCGGAGCGGTTCACGGCCGAGTTGTTCGCCTCGGGTGCGGAAAGCCACATTTTACCCATCGGCGTGCCGGTACCGGGCTTTGCGCTCAAGGACGGGAGTGAGCGCACGGTTCGCTCCGAGGATCTGCTGGCGCTCGGTCCGCTCGTCCTCAAGTTCTTTCGCGGCCGCTGGTGCTCCTACTGCGTCAACGAGCTGGAAGCCTGGGCGGCGCTGTATCCCGCGCTGCGCGAGCGCGGCGCGCTGCTGGCGGCTGTATCACCGCAAACTCCCCGTCAAAACGCCTTCACCGCCGAGCAGCACCGGCTGCCCTTCCCCGTACTCGCCGACCCCGGCGCGGCGCTCGCCGGGCAGTTCGGGCTTGCTTACACCGTGCCCGACTATCTCCAGCGATATTATCGGTCGATCCTGGTCAACATTCCATTCATGAATGGCGAGCCGAGCTACCGGCTTCCTCTGCCCGCAACCTACGTGCTTGCCCAGGACGGGACAGTGCTCTGGGCGAGGGCCCATGCCGACTTCCGCGTCCGCCCGGAACCGGAAGAAGCACTGGCTGCATTGCCATAGAAAAGTGCTTGGCACACCGGCGGTTCTGTGGCATTCTATTGGAACCTCAAAGGAAACGTGCCCCCATGTCTAGAACTGTCAAGCACTTCGGAAAAAGTAAACCGGCGAATCAGCGTTATGGCGCGGGCACGTATCTTTCTCGCCAACACCGGCGATTCTAGTTCCTAATTTCAGGTGATTTCTCAGCCTTCCAACAGGCTTCCGCGACTCTCTGCGAGGCATGCGGACGAAGCGCGGCCGAGCGCCGCGGGTGAGCTCCATGTCGGATACTTTGAGGCACGTTCTGAGCGGAAACTTATTCGCCTCGGGCGGCTTATTTCTTATGCTTTTCGGCGGCGCCGGCGTGTTTCTCCGCTCGGTGCCGGGGCAGCTCCTGCGCGTTCTGGAGCACCAGGTCACCATGACCGTAACCGTTCAGGATGACGACGCGGCGTTCGCCTGGGTCAAGGAATGGCTGCTTGAACAGCGGTTCCTGCGGCGCATCCGCCGCCTGGACCTAGACACCACGATCCGAGGCGAGGAGCTGGCCCTGCTTCCCGCGCCCGGAGGTCATTGGTTCTGGCATGGCAAGCGGCCGTTCCTGGTGGAACTGCGCCGCTCGGAAGACACCAAGGGGCGTCGTGAACGACGGACGGAGTCGCTGTCGTTTCGGACGTTCGGGCGCGACCGCGCGTTTTTACAGCGATTTGTCCAGGAAATCATCGCGGCGCATCGCAAGCGTGAGTGCACGCGCTCCACCCTGCACCTGTTCTCGGACTATTGGGAGAGAGTCGAGGCGTACGCGCCGCGTCTGCTCGCCTCCGTTGTGCTTCCTCCGGGCGAGAAGGAGCGGCTGGTGGCCGATGTGGAACGCTGGCGCGGCGCGCGGGACCGGTACCGGTCGCTGGGCATCTTCTACCATCGCGGCTATCTATTTCACGGGCCGCCCGGAACCGGAAAAAGCTCGCTGGTCTCGGGGCTGGCGGCGCACTTCGGCATGGCCATCTACGCCATGAACTTGTCCGAACTGAACGACCGCAGCCTGAAAGCCGCGATGAACGAGGTGCGGGGTAACTCGGTGGTGCTGTTCGAGGACATCGACTGTATGCGGACCGGAAGCCGCCGGGGCGCGCCGCGCAACGAGCAGGATGCGAAAGAGCGCGCGGGCGTGACTTTGGCGGACCTTCTCAATGTCCTGGACGGCTTTCACGCACCGGAAAACGTGCTTTTCGTCATGACCACCAACCATGCCGACCAGCTCGACCCGGCGCTGCTGCGACCCGGCCGCATCGACTACCGGCTCTACCTGGGACCGGCATCGGAGGCGCAAAAAATGGAATTGTATCGGCGGTTTGACCCGGAAGACGGCCTCGAAAGGGCCCGTGTGTTCGCACGGGCGCACACGGCGGAAACCATGGCGGAGTTTCAGGGCTTGCTTCTCGCTTTAGAGGAAGTGGTTTCGGCCTGAAACAAAAAAAGCCCGACCTAGAGGGTCGTGCTTGGTTGCGGGGGTAGGATTTGAACCTACGACCTTTGGGTTATGAGCCCAACGAGCTACCGG
>CAXTUV010000211.1:0-6019 GCA_964247445.1 uncultured Acidobacteriaceae bacterium
GTCGGTGCTGTTGTTCCGCAAATAAGCGCGAGCCTGGTCAACTGAGCCGACCGTGTGCGGATGAAAGCCGCGCCCGGCTGCGATCTCCGAGACCGCAGAGCGGACCGCTGCATCTTCATCGAGTATCAGAACGTGCATCTTCGCCGGCGAAGAAGTGACCATGGTTTCCAGTGCAGCTTGAGTATGTCACTTATTCTAGGTCCAGCGTACAATTTTCTCCAGTTACGGAAGTTTACCTACTTCCTCTACCACTTTTGCGGCATGGGATGCGCAGTTCAAACGTGGTGCCCCGCCCACGGCGGCTCGCCACACGTACTTTGCCGCCGGCACCTTCCACCAGCCCGCGCACAATCGCAAGTCCGAGCCCGACCGGCTCCGCGCCGCATGATTTCGAGCTGAAGCCCGGCTCAAAGATTTGCTCCAGCGCAAAAGCCGGAATCCCTACACCGTCATCGGAGACATGAATCAGCACGGCGGGACGCGTTAATGAAAGAGCGCGGCGCGCCGTGATGCGCACGGTTCCGCCCTCCACCATGGCTTCGCCCGCGTTCTTAACCAGGTTGGTGAGCACACGGAGAAGCTGGTCGTCCTCAAGAGTGAGCGGAAGCAGGCTGCTTTCCGCCGAGGCGTGCACCACGGCGCGGGAGCCCGCGGCGGCTTGGAGCATGGGCAGGCAGCGCAGGACCGCCTCGCCTGCTGTTTTGGCCTGCTCAATCGGTGTAGCCGGCGTCGATGCGCTGCCGAGCGCGGCAAATTGCTCGACCAACTGAGTTAAGGACTGCTCCACCCCATGCAACTGCTCGGCCAACTGCGCATCTTTATGCTGCAAAGTGCCTGGAGCACCCAGCATGCCCGCGAGAAGGCGCAGCGCGGTAAGCGCATTGCGGGCATCGTGGGCTAGGGTCTCAGCGGGAGGAAGTGACTTTGCAGGCCGAATCTGCCGGTCCCGTTTCGAACCCAGCAGAACCGGCCGGGCAGTTCCAAGCTGAGCTGCCGGACCGGAGGGTTTCGCAGGTAACGAAGGGGGAAATGGAAGAAGTCGAGGACCAGGGGTTGTAGGCGGCTGCTGCATACGTCTCCTTCAGTGCGGCGGGCGTTTTCCGCCCTGCCGTGCTCCCCTTATGCACGGGAGACGCCAAAGTCCGACTTTGCGATAAACAGCCTAGAAGCAATGACTTACGCTTTCTATACCGAGCATTGGAGGGCGGCTCGCAGTTCCAAATCGGAACTGCGTTTTCTTGCTGGATAAGCTAATTCGTTTATTGCAAACAACTTACGCGCGCAGTACCAAAACGGGACCGAATGGAGCATTCCCGTTTTGGCCCGCAATCCCGCCTAGAATAGCTGTATGTCCACGCCCGACCCGCCGTTTTTCCGTCAAAACGAACGCGCCCCAAACGCCTTGCGCCTGCTTACTCTTACCCCGGACTATGTGCGCACCGCGGAAGGGTCTGTCCTGATCGAGCTCGGGCAGACACGCGTTTTGTGCAACGCATCCGTCGAGGCGGGGGTACCGGCATGGCTGCGCGGGCAAGGCCGCGGCTGGGTCACGGCTGAGTACAGCATGCTGCCCCGCGCCACCTTGACCCGCAGCCCGCGTGAATCAGAAAAAGGGAGGGTCAACGGCCGAACGCATGAAATTCAAAGGTTAATCGGGCGATCGCTGCGGGCTGGAGTGAACCTAACCGCGTTGGGTGAGCGCGTGATTATTCTGGATTGCGATGTGCTCCAAGCCGACGGAGGGACGCGCACAGCCGCCATCACAGGCGCATGCGCGGCGCTTGCACTGGCCCTGGGACGGCTGGTCAAGAGCGGAGTTTTGAAAGAAAACCCTCTGCAACAGCTGATCGCGGCGGTCAGCGTCGGCATTGTCGAGGGCACCATGCTGCTCGACCTGGCTTATGAGGAGGATTCGCAGGCGGAGGTGGACGCGAACGTGGTGATGAGCGCGGGCGGCGGCTTAATTGAAGCGCAAGCCACCGCGGAACGGAAAACTTTTTCGCGCGAAGGGCTGAACAAAATGCTCGATCTGGCCGATATAGGCCTTGCAGAGATGTTTCGCGCGCAGCGGGCGCTTCTCCAAAGTTGCGCAATGGAAATCCCGGGCGGCGTGGAAGCGCTTATCTGACGTCTTACCTGAAAGCGATAGCATGGTGCTGAGAGAGGGCAAGGCATGAAGATGGAGTTGACGCCGGGCAAGCTGGCGGGGTTAAAAGCGGTTTCCAATGAGCGGGGCGTAATCGCGGCGGCGGCAATGGACCAGCGAGGGTCACTGCAAAAGTCGCTCGCGAAGGCAAAAGGCTTGAGTGACGTGCCGACCTCGATGCTGGAAGATTTCAAGTCGATGGTGACCGGTACGCTGACCCAGCACGCTTCAGCAATTCTGCTGGACCCGGAGTTTGGATTGCCTGCGAGCAAGCAGCGTCACAGCGCCGGTCTGCTGCTGGCGTACGAAAAGACCGGCTATGACGCGGCTGCGGAAGGCCGACTGCCGGATCTGCTCGATCACTGGTCCGTAAGGCGGCTGAAAGACGCCGGGGCGGACTGCATCAAGGTCCTGCTTTACTACACACCGTTTGAGAAGAGCGACATCAACGATCGCAAGCACGCCTTTATCGAACGCATCGGCGACGAGTGCCGGGCGCACGACATTCCTTTCTTCCTGGAGTTTGTGGGTTACGACGTGCACGGCGAGGACGAGAAAGGCTTGGGCTATGCCAAGCGCAAGCCGGAGATTGTGTCCGGTTCCATGGCGGAGTTCGGCAAGGAAAAGTACGGGGTCGATGTGCTTAAGGTCGAGGTGCCGGTACAGATGAAGTTTGTCGCCGGAACTAAGGCATTCGCGGGCGAGCAGGCGTACTCGCGCGAAGAAGCGCTGGAGTTTTTCCGCTCGGCTGCCTCCAACACGCACAAGCCGTTCATTTATCTATCAGCCGGCGTGACGAATGCGATGTTCATTGAGACACTGGAACTCGCAGCCGAAAGCGGCACGACCTTCAACGGAGTTCTTTGCGGCCGCGCGACTTGGGCCGACGGCGTTTCCATCTTCGCGAAAGATGGTGAGAAAGCCTTCGCGGATTGGCTGGCGACGCAAGGAGTTGAAAACATCGCGAACGTGAACAAAGCGCTGGAAGCAGCCCACCCCTGGACCGAGAAAGTGAATGCATGATTTTTGCCGAGTCCAGCGTTGGTCCTGTCTGAAGCACGGCTGAAAGCCGGGCTGGCCGGGTGTGCCGCCCTTCTCTGGGCTTACGTAGTTTTGGTCGCAGTCGCCACCCGGCATTGGCCGCAAATCAGCGATGACGTGCTGATGCATTACGTCGTTTTCCTCACGATGAAAGGATTCGCGCCGTACCGGGACATCGTGGACGTGAACCTGCCCGGCAGCTACGCGATGGATTGGGCCGCGGGTTTGCTGTTCCGCAGTCACTGGCGCGTGTTCGATTGGGTTTTGACCGCAGTCGCCGCAGGGGTGTTCGCGCGGGAAGGCCGGCGCGTAGGTTCACTCCCGGTCGGGCTTCTCACGGCGGCCCTTTTCGCTTTGTGGCACGTGCGTGACGGCGTCGCGCAAGCCGGACAGCGCGATTTCATCGTGGCGGTGCTGCTCCTGCTCGCGTATACCGCCGTGCTTGAGGCGCAGGCAGCACAATCGCCGGTTTGGGCGTTCTTGTTTGGGCTGGGCTGCGGGGCGGCGACGACGATCAAGCCGCAAGCGGTTTTGTTCTTTTTCCTACTGCTGACCGTGCTGTCGCCTGGGAGCAAGCGACGCGGTGCCCTTGGTGTGATGAGCATGGCAGGGCTGCTCACACCATTTGGCGTGCTGGGCTTTTGGCTTGCCCGCGAACACGCCCTCCAAGCATGTCTCCATGCGGTTGGCGGCCTCATGCCTTACCACGCGGGCATGGCTCGACACTCATTCTCCTTTCTGCTTCTGCACGCCTTGCCTTGGCAGTTTTTGCCATTTCTGCTGCTCGCTTTTGCGTTCACGCTGAGTCGGGGCGGAATAGCAAGGCCGCAGTACGCGGCTCTGCTCGGCGTGCTCGGCGGGCTTCTCTCCTTCGTCACCCAAGGCAAGGCTTACCCCTACCATCGCTACCCGCTACTCGCGTTTACGCTGCTTTTTTTCACGCCGACGCTTGGCGCGATTTTTCAAAGGCCCGCAAATATACCGCTGCGCTGGGCCGCGTGCGCCGTCCTGGGCTATGCCGTCCTTTGGTTTGGGCCGGAAGCAACAGCGCGCACCCTTCGCCAGGACTGGCACACCACGCCGACCCTGGACCTTTTACGCGCCGACCTCACCCGCCTAGGCGGTCCGGCACTGGAGGGCCGTGTGCAATGCATGGACACCATGGCCGGCTGTATCACCGCGCTTGACCGCATGCGGCTCACCCAGGCAACAGGTTTCCTGTATGACTGCTACCTACTCGCACCGCGAAGCAACCCGGTCAAAGCCGAACTGCGGCAGCATTTTGCCGAGCAGGTGCAAAGCCGCCCGCCGCAAGTGTTCGTGGTTACCGACCAATGGTGCTTCAACCGTGATCCCGCTTACCGCAAGCTGGGCGAATGGCCCTGGTTCGCAAGTTGGCTCGATGCGCACTACACGCTTGCGGAGCAGCGCGAGTTCCCGCCGGGCTCCAAGCAGCTTGCGACTTGGCCGTTCGGGTATCGCCTGTACATCCGGCGAAGCCGGTAACCCAGCCCGCGCAAGCTCGTCCCAGCAAGGGAGCTGTTATGCCGCGCTGCACCTTACAATCTGTCTTCTGTCTCTTGTTAGCCATGACCGGCATAGCCGCCGCGCAGCAGAGGAGTACCTTCACCACAGCCAAGGAGCACCGCAAGGTCACCCTTGAAACCTTCGGCACGGACGGGGCGCTTCCGGCGCTCATCCTGCTGCACGGATCAGATGGACCGGGCGGCGGCTATTTCCAAGACCGGGCTAAATTCTTCGCGGCTTCCGGCTACCAAGTAATCTACCCGCACTATTACGACGCGGCCCCGGACCGCTCGCAAAGCCTCGATGACTTTGAGGACTGGGTGGATCTAGTCCGCGAACTCGCCGGAACCTTCGCGCCCGGGCGCAAGTTCTATCTGCTCGGCTTTTCACAAGGAGCGGAGATCGCCTTAGGTGCCGGTGCCGAGGGCGTCCCGGCAACAGCGATCGCGGACTGGTACGGCGCGCTGTTTGAGCAGTATGGTCGCCAGATTCGCACCTTGCCGCCGTTGCTGGTGCTCCACGGCGCACGCGATACGACGATCCCGGTCAGCTTCGCCGAGCAAGTCTTGGAAACCTGCCGGGAAAAGCGATTGCACTGCGAAAGCCATATCTACCCCGAGCAGGGCCACGGCTTCGGCGGGCCCGGACTTGCTGATGCAGACCAGCGCACGCTCGCGTTCTTTCGGGAGGTTAGCGGCTTCTAAAGCAGTTTTCTTGAAGGCGCCGAGGGGCGAGCTGCTGCGAACGTGGCTGTTCCCGACAGGAAAACCACAAAATGACCATCTGCATAAGGAAAATGGCTTTAGCTGTCCAGCCTCGATTGCCCATACTCCAGCAGCGTCACTAAAAGCACCCCGCCGCAGATATTGCCGGAGGTCGCGGGCAGCAGCCAGCGAAAGAATGTGCCGACCGTGACCTGATGCGCCAAAACAGCAGACAGTATTTCGCCCGAGGTGGCGATGCAGTGCGCGAAATGGCCGATGCCGACGATAAATGTCATGGTCCAAATCAGCATGACCGAACCCGTGATGGAGTGGGAAGCTGAAACCAGCCACGCGACAGGGGCGATGAACCACCCGCCGACGACCCCGGACCAAAAGGCATGCCCGCCGTGTAGCTGCGCCGCGGACGCGCCGAGCTCGGTCAACTGCCGGGTGTACTGCCCATCCAGGGCACCGGTCTTGACCGCGAGCAAAGCGAAAAGCAGTGCGCCGACCAAATTGCAAGGGAAAACGATGGACCACAGTCGCAGCGTACTGAGGAGATGCTTACGTTCGGCCAGAACCAAGGCGACTGGATAAAGCG